>CAMHCL010000049.1 GCA_946183625.1 uncultured Lachnospiraceae bacterium | reverse complement strand
TTTATATCGCACTTATAGTATTTCTGATGGTTAAGTTTTAGAGAGATTGAGATATGGCAAGAATTAAACTTGTAGTTGCATATGACGGAACAAATTATTCCGGGTGGCAGGTTCAGAATAACGGGATCACCATTGAAGGCGTTCTGAATAAAGAACTTTCAGAACTTTTGGGTGAGGATATAATGGTGATCGGTGCGAGCCGGACAGATGCAGGGGTACATTCCATGGGAAATGTATGTGTATTTGATTCGGATACCAGGATACCTGCAGAGAAGATATGTTTTGCCATGAATTCCCGGCTTCCTGAAGATATCAGGGTTATTGAGTCCTGTGAAGTGGAAGCGGACTTTCATCCAAGACATGTAGATTCTGTAAAGACTTATGAATATCATATCTGGAATGACAGGTTCCAGAATCCTATGGTCCGACTTTATACCAAATTCACTTATCAGAAGCTTGATGTGGATAAGATGCAGGAGGCAGCTGATATCCTTGTAGGTGAGCATGATTTTGCATCCTTCTGTTCGGCAGGGTCAAGTGCGACGACGACAGTAAGGACTATTACTGAGCTGAAGGTATTCAGGGATGAGAATGAACCTAGACATATAATAATCCGCGTGAGTGGAAATGGGTTCTTATATAACATGGTACGGATCATTTCCGGAACTCTTATAGAAATCGGTGATGGTTCAAGAGAAGTATCTGATATGAAGGATATACTCGAGGCGAAAGACAGAAGCGCAGCGGGCAGAACAGCTGAGGCCTCGGGACTTAGAATGATAGGTATCAGATTCTTTACAAAAACCCTTTAATTCTAATAATTGAAATGCTATAATCATTAGGTATTTATAGGTTTAAAGATTTTATATCTTTATGTGATATAGGAGGAATAAAAATGGACGAGAATCAGAACAACCAGAATCCATATACAGAAGCTCCTCAGGCAGAAGCTCCACAGGTAGAAGCTCCACAGGCAGAAGCTCCACAGGTAGGTGTGCCTCAGGTAGATCCATACGCAACACCAGCGCCAGAAAGTGAGATGAAATATACAGACTCACAGGCAGATCCGTCTGCGTCATCACAGGCAGATCCGTATGCTGCACCGCAGAACGATCCATACGCTGCACCGCAGAATGATCCATACGCAACACCGCAGAATGATCCATACGCTGCACCGCAGAATGATCCATACGCAGCACCACAGAATGATCCATACGCTGCACCGCAGAATGATCCGTACGCAGCACCGCAGAATGATCCATACGCAGCACCACAGAATGATCCATACGCAGCACCACAGAATGATCCATACGCAGCACCACAGAACGATCCATACGCAGCACCACAGAATGATCCATATGCAGCACCACAGCAGAATACATATACTGCACCACAGCAGAATACATATACTGCGCCACAGCAGAATGCATATATGCCACAGGGCGATACGTATGGCCAGAATAATACATATTCTGATCCTTATGGTCAGCAGCCATATGGCAGTCAGACTTCTGCGCCTACACCTGGAATTCAGCCGGAAGATGGAAAGGCAACAGCATCACTTGTTATTGGTATTATTTCACTTCTTATTTGCACTTGCTGTCTCCCAGCACCAGTTGGTATAGCTTCAATCATTCTCAGTAAAATGGCTATGAATGCCGGTAATACAAGCGGCAAAGCTAAAGCTGGTATGATTCTTGGTATTATAAATGTTGTTATAGCTGTTCTGTTTATCATTGGCTGGCTGCTTATCTTTATTACAGGAAATACAGCAATGATACAGGAATTAGCTGATTACTAGAATTAATTTTTTGCATTATAAATATCAAGGGGGTGACGCTGTATTAGTGTTGCCCCTTTTGATTGTAGGGAGATGAATGTCTTGGATACATTAGATATACTTAGACAACTGGCGATAATCATAATAGCTGCGAAACTCTTCGGACTTCTTGCCAGGAAGCTGAAGGCACCACAGGTAGTGGGAGAGATAGTAGCGGGACTTCTTCTTGGACCGAGTCTTTTTAATTGGGTATCCCAGTCGGATTTTATTACCGGACTTGCTGAAATAGGTGTAATAATGCTTATGTTCAGTGCCGGTCTTGAGACTAATATCAATCAGCTCAAAAAAACAGGAATAAAGGCTACTGCTATAGCCTGTTCAGGTGTTTTCGTACCACTTGTTGCAGGAACACTTCTGTATTTAGGTTATTACAGGATTACAAATCCTGATCCTGAACAGCTGCTCCACGCAGTATTTATGGGCTCAATCATAACAGCAACCTCAGTCAGCATTACTGTTCAGGCACTTAAGGAAATGGGTAAGCTTACTACTGAAGTTGGAACAGCCATACTTAGCGCTGCCATCATCGATGATGTCATAGGTATTATAGTTCTGACGGTGGTTCTGAGCTTCAGAAATCCGGACAGTTCTGTAGGAATGGTAGTCCTGAAAACAGTTGCGTTCTTTGCTATTGTGGTTATTTTAGGATACCTGGTTTATAGAATTCTGAAGATACTGGATGCAAAGTATCCTCATACAAGAAGAATTCCGATCATAGGACTGGCGCTGGCCTTTGGCTTATCCTATGTAGCAGATAAGTACTTCGGCGTAGCCGATATTACAGGTGCTTACGTAGCAGGTGTCATCATGAGTTCACTTGATGATTCAGAATACATAGACCGCAAGATGGATGTGAATTCCTATATGATATTCGGACCTGTGTTTTTTGCAAGTATAGGACTTCAGACAAATGTTCATACTCTGGATACAGGTGTTCTCCTGTTCTCATTATGCTTCGTACTGGTAGGACTTCTGTCCAAAATCGTAGGATGTGGATCCATTTCCAGACTATGTGGATTTAAGGGCAAGGAATGTCTGATTGTTGGATGTGGTATGATGACCCGTGGAGAGGTGGCACTTATCATATCTCAGAAAGGCCTTGCAGTAGGACTTCTGGAGAGTAAATATTTCACTTCTGTAATACTGCTTATAGTGTTCAGCTCAATCCTCACGCCAATTATACTGAAGGTTTTATTTGGTGATGAAAAAACCTCGAAAAATGAGCAAAAAAAAGTGACAACTTAAGCCTTTAATGGGTGTTATTACAGCATAAATATGATATAATAGATGTTGGTTTACTATGTATTCCAACATCTATTTTTTTGTATTGGGGTGGATATATGTTATATGGCGTCAGCCGCGCATTTTTCTCGATGTGCGCCTTCGTATTAACATTATCATGTGTTATATATAGTATCGGACGTAATAAGAATGGTAAACGTCAGAGCAAGATGTTTTTAGCTATTCTTATTAATGTTGCGATTTCTTCTTTGTGTGCTGTTGCATCTGACATTTTCCAGGATCCAGGAGCTTCTTTCCATGAATCCGCTCATGGTATCCTGCTGCTTTCAAATGAGATATATTTTGTCATGCATTCAGCACTGGCTCCTATGTTTGTTGTATATATCATTATTGTTAATGGACTTGCGATCAACAGGAGTGTCAAGAAATTCCTTCACTTGTTTATCCCATTTATTATAGTCGAAATAATAGTTGTTCTGAATCCGATAACGGAAGTGATATTCAGAATTGATGAATATAACAGGTTTTGCAGAGGCCCATGGGAGGCATTAATTTATGCCATGGCTTGCTTTTATATGCTTCTGGGATTCTATTATATCTTTAGATACAGGGACGCATTGGTTTCGGATCAGAGACATGCATTATGGTACTTCTACATAATCGCACTTGCGGGAATCATAATCCAGCTTCTGGCTCCTATACTCGAGGTGGAGCTGTTTGCTGAATCAGTTGCTCTTATGGGAGTCATGCTGTCCATAGAAAATGATGGCGGACTCAGAGATCCGGTTGTTGATGTATTTAACAGAAGAGCATTTATCATCGATAATACAAGGCTTCTCAATACTTCTCACGAGTATGTGGTGGCAAGTATATGTATTACCAATCTGAAGCTCAACTTCCGAATGATGTCTCAGGATACGGCACAGGAGTTCAATAAAGAAATCATAAGATGGATGAAGGAACAGAATCCGAAGAATATAGTCTATAATATTAACTCCGAAACATTTGCCATTATTTCTCTTGATTCTTCTGAAAAAACTATCAATCAGATGGAAGAAGACTTTCGTGATAGGTTCTCTCATCGCTGGGAATTTGGTACCATGAATCTGTTCCTGAACAGTGTAATGCACATAGCCAGGATTCCTGATGATGTTGATAGTGTAGAGCTTATAACTGATATGGTGGATTTCAAGCCTAATGTAGAGACCAAGGGAATACGCATCATTAAGGGCGAGGATCTGAATTATATAACAGAGAGAAATAATATTGAGAATTACCTTCGTGATGCAATAGAGAATGACGGATTCGAAGTTTTCTATCAGCCTATATATGGTGTTGAGAATGACAAGATAGAAGCGGGAGAGGCTCTGCTGAGACTTAATATCCCTGGAGTCGGATACATTCCACCTGACAAGATGATACCTATAGCCGAAGAAAATGGTCTGATAACTGATATAGGAAATATAGTTCTGATAAAGGTATGTCAGTTTATAAAGAGATACCATCCGGAACGATTCGGTATCAAATATATCGAGGTAAACTTGTCACTCTATCAATTCATGGCAGGTGGTATCGCAGAAAGCTTTAGTTCTATTCTGGATAAGTTTGGCGTAGATGCGAAAATGATCAATCTGGAAATAACTGAGACAGCTGCTGCAGATGGTTCTGATTCTCTTAATCGCGATATAGAGAGACTTAAGAGTATGGGATTTGGATTCTCTCTGGATGATTATGGAACGGGATATTCCAATCTGTCGCAGATAATCAATTCGGATTTTGCAAATATTAAATCCGATAAGAGCCTTCTGTGGGATTCGGAGAAGAGTGAGAATTCCAAGGTGGTTCTGATCGATACTATTAAGATGATCAGAAGCCTTGATATCAATTTGATCCAGGAGGGTGTAGAAACTCAGAAACAGCTGGAAATGGTTACCGGCGCAGGCTGTAATATGATACAGGGTTATTATTTCTCTAAGCCATTGGAGCCGGAGACCTTTATAAAATATGTTAAGAGCTTCAATGTAGAAGATCACAAGTCTGGGAAATCTGATGAAGTGAATGTGGAAGATGAAAAATAAAAGTATAGTAATATAAAAATGTGAGGTATGAAACATGATATGCGGTAGATGCGGAAGTAGTATTGATGATAATGCTCAGGTTTGTCCTAATTGTGGAAATGTATTGGCCAAGGCCCATGCTGATGTAGAGGAAATCCAGAGAAGAGTTCAGGAAGAACTTCGTGAGCAGATGGAGAAGGAGCAGGCTCCTGCAGATAATAGCGAGGCAGATACAACAGTTCTGGCAGGCGGTATATTTGACCAGAGCGTGCAGACAGGAGAGGCAGATACAACAGTTCTGTCAGCAGATGCACTTGCTGGAAATGTAATGCCAGGTGAGGCAGATACAACTGTCTTATCAGCAGAAGCGCTGAATGCAAATATCGAACCTAGTGAGGCAGATACGACACTTCTGTCAGGAAGTGATTTCCTCAGAAGCCCTATGGGCCAGGAACAGATGGGTAACACAGTTCTCAGAAATGAGAATCTGACAGGCCCTGGACCTATTAATGGATACAATTCTGTAGTTCCTGGAAAGGAGAAGGGTCCTGGAATCAGTACTGGAATCATGGCGCTTCTTATCTCACTTGGTGCGATAGCACTTATACTTATTGTAGTAATGGTAATCCTGATTATCAAACTACTGTAGGATTGTAACTATTGGGGTAGCACGAAACGAGGTATATATGGAAAAAAAATTAGGATTTGGTCTTATGAGACTTCCGTCTCTGGATCCTAACGATGCTGGCAAGATTGACTTAGAACAGACAAAACGCATGGTTGATATGTTTATTGACAGAGGATTTACATATTTCGACACTGCCTGGATGTATTGTGAATTCAAGAGTGAAGAAGCTGTAAAAGAAGTGCTTATGTCAAGGCATCAGAGAGATGCATTTACCCTTACAACCAAGCTCCATTCGGGTTTTATTAAAACTCTGGAAGACAGAGATAAGGTATTTGATGAACAGAGAAGGAAGACAGGCGCGGAGTTTTTTGATTATTATCTGATTCATGATGTTAATTCGCACTCCATAAAGATTTATGATGAGCTTGACTGCTTCGGCTGGCTTCAGGAGAAGAAGAAAAAAGGTGATGTAAATCATATAGGTTTCTCTTTCCATGACAGCCCAGAGCTTTTGGACAAGGTCCTGACCGCTCATCCGGAGATTGAATATGTTCAGCTTCAGATAAACTATCTGGACTGGAACAGCGCAGGAGTCAGATCCCGTGAATGTTACGAAGTAGCAACAAAACACGGCAAACCGGTAATTGTTATGGAACCGGTTAAGGGCGGAATGCTGGCAAATGTACCACCTGAGATCGAAAAGCTTTTCAAGACTTACGCGCCGGAAGCATCCATACCTTCATGGGCTATAAGATTTGCGGCCAGCCAGGAAAATGTATTCAAAGTTCTCAGTGGAATGAGCAACATAGAACAACTGGATGACAACACAAGCTATATGCAGGATTTCAAGCCGATAAATGAAGAGGAACAGAAGCTCATCGATCAGGCTGTTGAGATATTGAATAAGAATATAGCTATACCATGTACAGCATGTTCTTACTGTACTCCTGGATGCCCGATGAACATAGCCATTCCTAAATACTTCTCGCTTTATAATTCTGAAGCCAGAAGAAAAGAGACAGGCGGATGGTCAGTACACTACGCATACTATGACAATCTCACTACCCAATTTGGTAAAGCCAGTGATTGTATAGGCTGCGGCCAGTGCGAAGGCGTGTGTCCGCAACATTTGCCAATAATAGAGAACTTAAAAGAGGTTGCCAACAAGTTTGAAAATGGTGGCAACTAAGTAAATGACCAATATTATACTAAGGACCTGAACATGAAAATACTGATGATATTAACCGGTGGAACTATATGTACCACCGCGGGCTCAAATGGACATAGAAGCGCTGATACAGATACAGTTAAATCTGTGATGCTGGAACGATTAATACACGAGTATCCCCAATACAAAGATGTAGAAATAGATTCCGTTGTAGCACTCAATACACTCAGCGAGAATATGACCATTGCGAAGCTGAATCAGCTGATAGAGGTTCTGCAGGCCCAGAGCTATGTAGCTTACGATGCGGTTTTCATAGGGCATGGCACAGATACACTTCATATAACTGCACCCCTTATATCAATGCTATTTAAGGGTATGGACATACCTGTATTTATGATAGTGTCCAACAAGGGGCTGGAATACGAAGAAGCAAATGGAATCTCAAACATGGGCAGGTCCTTAGAGTATGTAGAATCCGGTATTAAGCCCGGAACATATGTAGTTTATCGAAACAGTGATGGTATCTCATACCTTCATAAGGGTGAAAGACTTATGGAATGCTCTGATTATTCAGAGGATTTCTTCAGTCTTCCGGACAGAGTTCCTGAAGTGGATGCGCCAGCTGAAAAGCCACTCCTTAACAGGATACGGAAGCTTAATGATTCAGTTCTCATAGTAAAGCCATATGCAGGCATCAGATATGACAGATATAATCTGGACGGCGTAAAGGCGGTGCTTCATGGAACCTATCATTCCTACACACTATGCACCGAAGGTCAGAGTGAAACCTCTGCAGTCTATCTGTTCGATAAATGTAAAGAAGCCGGCATCGACTTCTACCTGTCTCCATGTAATGGAGAAGAGTATACATATACCTCCACTGAAACGCTGCTGACAAGAGGAGCCTGTCCGCTCTACGGCTACACCATCGGAGGGGCATATGCGTACTTACTAATTAAATATGCAGATTATTATTGATATTTTATTTTGAGATTTTTCGCAGCATACATCAGCAAAATGATAGCGAGGAACCGTTGGAGAACCGCTACGTGACAGTGCTCGGCCTTTAGGGCGAGCATCATGAGCAAAGCGAAGGATACCTGTGCGAAGCACAGACATACGCGAAGCGTATGCAGAATTGCTTTAGCAATTCTGGTACATGCGAATCGAGGCGCGAGCCGCGTGACGCGCTAATATTTTGCTGATGCATGCGGTGTAAACACAAAGAAAGGCATAGTATGGATATAGAAAAAATAATTAAGAATATGACCCTCGAGGAGAAGGCGAAGTTCGTCTCAGGCGTTGATATGTGGACCACAGAGGCCTTCGACCATCTGGGCATTCCATCCGTTTTCGTAAGTGATGGCCCTCATGGACTTCGTAAGCAGGAGAATAATAAGGGAAATGAAGTAGGCATAACGGATTCAATCGATGCAGTATGCTTCCCAACAGCATGTGCAACAGCTTCTTCATTTGATAGAAATCTCATGAGACAGATGGGCGTTGATCTGGGTAAGGAGTGTCAGGCTGTGGATGTGTCCTGCATCCTGGGTCCTGCCATAAATATTAAAAGATCTCCGCTTTGTGGAAGAAATTTTGAATATGTCTCTGAGGACCCTTATGTGGCAGGAGAATTATCTGCGGCATATATAAATGGTGTTCAGTCTCAGAACGTGGGAACTTCTCTCAAACATTTCGCAGCTAATAATCAGGAAACTGAAAGAATGTATGCGTCCAGCGATATGGATGAGAGAACGCTTAGAGAAATGTATCTGACCGCTTTTGAGATTGCAGTTAAGAAGTCACAGCCATGGACTATTATGGCTTCTTACAACAGGATCAACGGAAGCTATTCCACAGAGAATAAGAAGCTTCTCACGGATATACTTCGTGATGAATGGGGTTTTGAAGGCCTTGTAATGTCTGACTGGGGCGCTGTTTCGGATCGTGTTGCAGGACTGAAGGCTGGCATGGATCTTGAGATGCCAGGCAGTCGTGGCGTAAATGATCCTTACATAGTTGAGTCTGTGAAAAATGGAGAGCTTGCTGAAGAGGATCTAGATAAGGCTGTCAGAAATATGCTGAAGTTCATAGAAAAGTTCGTAGAGCATAGGCAGGAAGAAACCTTTGACAGAGATGTTGATCATGAGAAGGCAGTAAGAGTTGAAGAGCAGTGCGTGGTTCTGCTTAAGAATGATGGAAATGTTCTTCCTCTCAACTCCGATGAAAAGATTGCACTTATTGGTGGCTTTGCCAAGACTCCTAGATATCAGGGTGGCGGCAGCTCTCATATAAATGCACACAATGTTGTATCGGCACTTTCAGTTAAGGATTCCTATGGAAGTATCAGTTTTGCAGAGGGCTTCCCATATGATGCAGATGTAACTGACGAAGCTATGCAGGCAGAGGCTGTCGGTCTTGCAGAAAAGTCTGATAAGATTGTGGTGTTCGCAGGACTTCCGGATGTTTTTGAATCTGAAGGATATGACAGAGAACACATGAGACTTCCTGATTGTCAGAACCTGCTTATAGACAAGCTCGTAGCTACAGGAAAGCCTGTGATAATCGTGCTTCATAATGGCTCTCCGGTTGAGATGCCTTGGTTAGACGGTGTATCTGCAGTTGTAGAAGCTTATCTCGGTGGAGAAGGCGTTGGCGAAGCAGTAATGAATGTGTTGTATGGCAAGGTTAATCCTTCTGGCAAGCTTGCAGAGAGCTTCCCTATACTTCTGGAGCATAATCCTAGTTACCTCAACTTCCCTGTTGCCAGACATAAGGTTAATTATGCAGAGGGCGTATTTGTAGGCTACAGGTATTATGATACTAAGAAGATGGATGTGCTGTTCCCATTTGGACATGGCCTGTCTTATACAGAATTCAGCTACAGTAATCTGAAGATAAATGGTGTTCCTGCTGGTGAAAATGTACAGGCAGACATTAATTCCACGATCACTGTAACAGTTGATGTAACAAATGTTGGTGATATCGAAGGTGCTGAAATAGTTCAGCTCTACGTAAGTGATAAAACAGGAACTATCAACCGTCCGGTACATGAACTTAAGGGATTTGATAAGCAGGTTATAAAACCAGGTGAGACCGTAACCTATACATTTGACCTGGATAAAAGAAGCTTTGCGTGGTACAGTGAAGAGGTAAGTGACTGGTATGCTGCTGATGGCATTTATACCATCGAGATCGGGAAATCCTCGCGTGACATCTGCCTCTCAGGAGCTGTTGAACTTACAGGAAGCTTCCAACTGAAGCCTGTTATCGATATGAACGTTCAGCTTGGTGAACTGATCGCATATAAGAAGACTTCTGAATTTATCAAGCAGGAGTTCAAGAATGCAACGACTCAGTTCTCTGATATTGGAGATTCGGATGATCCTATGACGGTGGCTATGTTGGAATACATGCCGATCCGAACTCTCAGAAGTTTCGGAACACTCACTAATGAGCAGATAGATGAATTATTGAAAGAACTTAAAAAACTCGTTGACTGACAGAATGATGATTGAATATTAAACGGTTTACAGGTGGAGTATGTTTGGGAAAATAAAGCATAAGAATCTTCCAAAATTTGATCCTGATAATTTTACACCGGCCATGCGTGTC
>CAMHCL010000048.1 GCA_946183625.1 uncultured Lachnospiraceae bacterium | reverse complement strand
CATTATCTAAAAGAATTTTGTTACCTTCAGATTCATATTTAACAGAGTCACCAGAACTATAGCTTCTGTTATCAACCTCCATTGAAGGTTCATAATCAGGTTCCTGTAATAAACACGGATGATGTGTCAGTTCGTTACACATTACCAGAAAATGGTTTTCGTCGTTTTTTTCTATCCTTGTCATTCCTATCATATTATTCAAAACATTATAGGAATCTATAAAACCTGCATCGACTCCTGTAGCCTGGTACAAACTTGTTTTCACCTGTACCGTAGCTTCTATCTGTTCAGTATTTATACTTTTTGTCGAGAAATAATTTCCATTGTTATAAACAGAAGGCTGAATAAATACCGGACAGATTTTGAAAATTCCATAGCAAAATGCATTTCTGTTAAGCAGCCCCTTTACGTCACCAGTTGAAAGATCATTGGATGGAATATTACCCATCGTAATATATTTTTTTATATCAGGATAATCATCATATATGCTCAAATCCGGAATCCAGCCATAATTTGCATATGTAGGATCACAAACCGTTACATTATAATCATTCTGGTCAAACAGGACAGGCATAACCTTTAATGCCTCATTATGTTTTTCAACTAACGATTCATCTTCCCTCTTATTCATCTCTTCAGGAGTATACTCGTACCCTCCCAAAAGGCCCGGCAAACCAACATTCGTAGTCGTAGCGTAGCTCATACAATTCGGATAATATGTAAAGCCATCAAACTCCTCCATTAATTCCGGTTTCTCATTAATAATGTATGGAACGAAAGAACTAACCATTCTATCCATCATAAGAACAACAACATTTTTACCATTTTTACTAAATGTATAGGTAGGAAGTTCATTTGCCTGTTCAACATTCTTTTCAATCTTAGCGTACTCATTATTTATCTTGCTTACATTTTTTATACTCATGAATGAAATCGCAATAATACCTGCAAACAGCACTGACAATAATATCTTATCATTTTTCTTGTAGATAAAATGTACTACCACGATCACAGCCACTATAACTGCAGCATTAATCAGGCATTCCTGTATCGAATAAGATGGCAAATTATCAAACTGTAGTCTAGGTGACAGATTACCCAACTTCGTTCCAAAAAACATATAATCTATACTTGCAATCATTGCGATTATTACGGCCACTTCACCAAAAACAGCCCTGCCCTTCTTATCTGAAAGATAATAAAAAATACCAAGCCATATTACAAAAAGACCAACAGCAAGAAGGAAGCTATTAGCCACATGTATAAGTGGGTTATATAGATTTGTTATACTAACAAACTCTGCAGTAGATGCAGCTATTACCTGCGATGTAATTAATCCACCTACCAGTGTTGCAACATACAAAGCTGCGCAGATAAATAATCCTACATCATTATTGTATGAAACATTGTCTTTGTTTTTAAGCTTCAGTTTCGATAGAATAATAGGAAGTTGAAGTAACGCACACAAAATCAGTAATATCACACGTTGCCTTATCGAATATTCTTTTTTTAACAAAACCGCAGCCATAGCAAGAATACCTGCACACGAAGAAATGATGCACAGTACTTTCCTTGGGTTCTTAAGCTTGTAGAATATATTTTTTATCAAAGAAAAAAGATTATTCAGCGTCCAATAGAACACTAGACCTGATGGAGATTTATACAAAAACACCAGAAAAACCAAAGCAACTGCAATCAGCTGAACTTTAGTCTTAAGAGGAGAATCCTTAGCATATATCATACTGGATATCAAATTAATCACAGTCATGAGTATCGGCAGAAGATTAATCGATAGACCCGCTATATTTATAATAGAATCCGGCGCGCCAAGATCAACTATTGGTCCAAAAGAAACACCTTTGATAAGTTCAAGATGCGATAGAAAGTGATATGCAGAAATAAAGAAAGGGATTTCAAGAAGAAGTGAAAACGATCCACGCAATGCATAAATAGGCTTATAATCATTTTCACGATAATAAGCCTGTAACATCATGAATCTCTCATCGCCCTTAAAAGTCTTCTTAATATGAGTGGTTCCAAATTTCAGTTTCTTCTCTCTATCCTGTTCTTCCATTTGAAGAGCATCAGCCCTCATATAAAGCGGAAGCACAAGAAAATTCATAGTAAGACTCAAGGCAACAATTGATAACCCTGGGTTCACTATGACACTATTTGCAATCGAATATATAATTTCAAATACTAACTCTAACGGTTTAATTAGAAGAGTAAAAAAAACTGTCCCGAGAGACATCCATCATTCCTCCAAAAAGAGTAATTCAAAAAAAACAAATAACATTATATCACCAAAAAAGAAAAAAGCCATACCCTTTATCATTAAAAGAATACGACTTTTTAATGCTGTGCGTCCTAGAGGATTCGAACCCCCGACCTTCTGGTCCGTAGCCAGACGCTCTATCCAGCTGAGCTAAGAACGCATACTATATGGATGCTGACTTACAGCACTGCTTATACTAACACTTCCACCCTTACAATGTCAAGTGACATCTGTGTTTTTTCTGTACAAACCGAAAGACTGTAGGAATCATCATCAAATCTGGTAGTCATCACGTAATAATCCGTTGGTACAAAGTCTTTCTCATCATCTGTTTTTTTATACACTCTATGCTCTTTCTGATTCACATAGAAGCTGTTTAATGGAATGGATATTCCGTCGCCAGTACATTTTACATAGCTTTCTTTTTCGGTCCAGATATCACGGAATACGGCATCCACGTCCGTCCCGTTCTGTTCCTTCAGTGCCTGCTCGATACGGGCTTTCTCAGGCTCACAGAATGTCCTTTTCGAAACCCTCTGGTCCTTATCACCCTTATCCTCAATATCAATTCCAATTTCAGAATCGTTCACACAGACAGCCACATAATCACCGGAATGGGACAGATTGAAATGTAACTGTGGAATATAAGGTTTTCCGTACTCTCCTAATTCTATATCAAAGGCAGGTAGTACATAGCCTTCTTCCCTGATTGCTTTCACAAGAAGCGCTCCAGCTGCAAGACTTAGCAGTGCAGCCTTCTCGTTAGTATACTTTGAATACTTACTAATACGCCATTCAGGGAGGACGCTGAGAATATCAGCTTCCTCCCTCTTCAGATACTCTTCATCTAATTTGTACAAATATACATTCATCAGGTCTCGCGACTCCTCTACTCCACCACAACTATCTCCATGCTTTTAGTATATAACTCCGGCGGCTTTTTGTCAGTAATAGTTACTGTTCCGCCCAGTTCGGAAAATGTAACGGATGAGGTCATGCCGAATTTCTCATTATCCGCCAATATATATCTGGCTCCGGCCTGTGTATTCAGGATAGCAACCTTCTTGATCAGCGCTTCTCTTACATCAGGTGTTGTGAAGCCAAGCTTCACACTTACGCCATTTGTTCCAAAAAAGCCTTTTGAGAAATGGTACTTCTGTATATGTAGTATAGCGTCAGCTCCTACAACAGCCTCTGTATTTTCTTTAAGCTCGCCGCCTATGAGTAATACTCTGAAGCCCGCTCTTACCAGATCCCTGGCATGTGAAACTGCATTTGTAACATATGTCGCGTTCTTCTCTGTCAGATAGGCTATCATATATCCTGTAGTTGTACCGGAATCAAGATATACGTAATCACCTGGTTTGATGAGCGAGGCAGCATACTTAGCTATTACCACCTTCTCATCTCTGTTTATAGATTCCTTAGCTAAAACCGATAGTTCCTCATTTGAAGGTGATTCATCAAGAGCAACTGCTCCTCCGAATACTTTTACAAGTTTGCCTTCTCTGCTCAGAGTAGTAATATCTCTCCTGATAGTGGATTCCGAAGCCCCAAGCTGTTCAGTCAATCCCTGAACCGTAACACTATGTTTCTCATTTACGATCCTGACAATTTCAGATTTACGTTCCTCTGAAAACATAATTAGATCATCCCCTGTTCCTTCTTATACTCAGATACATTTGTCTCCAATACAACTTTTCTAAGTGGAAGAACTCTTCCTGGTGATACTGATAATTCATCATATCCCATTGCAAGGAAATCCTTAGTAAGTGTAAGGTCTGAACCCAACTCGCCGCAGATACCTGCCCATGCGCCGCCCTTATGCGCTCCATCTACTACCATCTTCAGCATTTTAAGAAGTCCCGGATGGTGTGAATCATAGAATTCATCAAGGCTCTGATTCTGCCTATCTATTGCCAGTGTATACTGTGTCAGATCATTTGTACCAACTGAGAAGAAATCAACCTCTTCAGCCAGTTCTTCAGCCATCATTACAGCAGCAGGAGTTTCAATCATTATTCCAAGCTCTATATCCTTGTCATATGCAAGTCCTTCTCCATCCAGTTCTGCCTTAACAGCTGCAACTATTTCCTTGATTTTCTTAACTTCATCAACGGAAATGATCATAGGGAACATTATTGATATCTTACCGTAAGCACTGGCACGAAGAATTGCTCTAAGCTGTGTCTTAAATATCTCAGGTCTTGTAAGACAGATTCTTATAGCTCTCATACCCAATGCCGGATTTTCCTCATGAGGAAGCTCAAAATAATCAGCCTGCTTATCTGCACCTATATCCAGTGTACGGATTATGACCTTCTTACCTGCCATAGTTTCAGCAACCTGCTTATATATAGCAAACTGCTCATCCTCTGTAGGATAATCCTCCGAACCAAGATATATGAACTCCGAACGGAACAAGCCTATTCCACCTGCATCATTCTTCAGCACAAGTCCTAGATCCTTAGTGTTACCGATATTTGCATATATATTTATATGCTGTCCATCGATAGTAACATTATCCTTGCCCTTGAGCTGTTCCAGAAGTGCTTTCTTCTCCTGCTCCTGCTCAACTATCTTCTTCTTCTCTGCGAGTATACTCTCATCAGGATCTATATAAACCTTGCCTTCAAAGCCATCAACTATTGCTTCTCTGCCATCCATTTCATCAGTAAGCGGTATATCGCATCCGATGATCGCAGGTATATTCATAGTCTTCGCAAGTATAGATGTGTGCGAATTTGCCGAACCATGAACAGTTACGAAGGAAAGTATCTTGTCCTTATCCATCTGAACTGTTTCAGAAGGAGCCAGGTCATCTGCAACTACTATAACAGGCTCATCCGTCACAACTCCTGCATTTCCACCGCCTGAAAGAGCATTTATTATTCTCTCAGATATATCCTTAACATCTGCTGCTCTGCCGCGGAAATATTCATCATCCATATCCAGGAACATCTTCTGGAAATTATCTCCGGTTTCAGCCACAGCAAACTCAGCATTTACCTCCTGTGAACGAATTATATTCTCAACAGAATCTATATAGTCCCCATCTTCAACCATCATCTGATGAGCTTCAAAGATTTCTGCACTTGCCTCTCCAACTTCCTTTACAGCCTTATCATAAAGCGCCTGAAGCTGTTCCACGGCAAGTTCTCTTGCTTTCTCATATCTTGCTATCTCAGCCTCTACGTCAGCAACCTTCTCACGTTTTACCGACTGTTCAGCCTTTTTATATATAGACAGTTTTCCTATGGCAACACCTTCAAAAACCGCCTTACCCTCTAATACTATCATTTTCTACCTCCGCAAGTATTTCCCAACCAACAAATCAACAAACAAACATATTAATTATCATTCTTCTCCTTGATCAGGCCGATCCTGTAGCACTCCAGAAGCTCCTCGAGATCAAATATCCTCTTTGCCAGTTCTCTTCCGACATCTGTATCTCTCACCAGCATTCTGCGAGGAAGTGTCTCGGTCACATACATCTTCGGAGTATTGTCACCATTTCTGTCAAACTCCAAATGTTCTGCCAGCGCCAGATGATGTGAATTATAAATGAGCGTATAGCCTGCTATTCCAGTCTTACTATGGTACGCCTTAGAAAGTCCCCCATCTATCACATAAAGCTTCCCATCAGCCTTTACAGGTTTCTCTCCCTTAGCAACCTTAACCGGAACATGCCCATTTATTATATGTGACTTATCTGCATCCATATCAAATACTTCGAAGATCCTGTCACAATACTCAGCCCTCTTTGAATATTCATAATACGAATTCAAATGTTCTACAGAAAGCTCCTTATCGTCAATAAATATATGCTCGAAGGTCGCCATTCTGTCCTTACCAAAAAGCGGTGAAACCGGGCCGGCCCATAGATACCACATCATATCAACTGCAGCATTCTTCTTATCCGCATCCTCTGTCCCGTCAAGAAAATATGCATCTATTATCTTTTCTTCGAAATAATCCATCAGGTCCCGTGCCGATCTTCTGCCCTCATCAGTCTGAAGAACCATAAAATCGCCATTTTCTTCCATAGGTATGCACCCATGAAATAGCAGATTATTATTACATATCTTATAGATTGAGCCATGGGAATACATAAATCTGATATGTTTCTGAAGTCTTCTGCTATGCAGAAACGAATACTTCAAGGTTTCTATCAGCTTCTGTTCTTCTTCCGTAAGCTCATAAGGATCATCGGGATCCACTGTCGGGAAGCTCTTATCCTTAAGTTCATATTCCCTGCCAGATATTACGATGGTGCCACGATCAAAATCAATCTTATCCAACAGCAGTCTGTCATTCATCCCATACTCCGGATGCCTCTTAATGAGCTGCCCCGAAAGCTTAAGCTCTATTATCGTTATAGCCTTGCACATTTTAGCAGCCAGGTCCGGAGATACTGAATCATACTTATTATCATCCAGCAGATGGGGCCTGAAGCATTCACAATCATCACTCTTGTACATTTTATCGGCAAACATGGACAGTGGCCTCAGATTGATCCCATAGCCATCTTCCAGCACGTCAAATGAATTGTAACTGGTAGCTATTCTCAGCACCGTTGCAATACACGTGGTATTACCGGCCGCCGCACCCATCCAGCTGATATCGTGGTTGCCCCACTGAATATCAACATTTTGGAAGTTAATAAGCTCATCCATAACATAGTCCGCTCTCGGTCCTCTGTCATATATATCGCCTATTATATGGAGCGTATCAATTAGCAATGAATGAATAAGCTCTGCCAGAGCAACTATGAAATCATCTGCCACCTCAACCTTGGCAACTGATTTGATTATTTCGTTATAATACAACCTCTTATCAGGTTCCGATTCATCTGTATGAATAAGCTCATCTATGGCATAACCATACTCCTTCGGCAGTCTTTTCCTCACCTTTGATCTGGTGTATTTGGAAGAAACTTCCCTGACAATCATAACAAGCTGATGAATGGTACTTTCGTACCATCCATCAGCAATTTCACCTGACCGTTTCAAATCACTGAGAGTCTCGTTAGGATAATAAATGAGGTTTGCAAGCTTTTCCTGTTCTTCTTCAGGCATAAGCTGTCCGAAGGTATCCTCAATCTTCGACCTTATAACTCCGGACGCACTTCTAATGAGATGGATGAAGCTTTCGTACTCACCATGGATATCCGAAAAGAAATATTCATTCCCTTTAGGAAGTGCCATGATAGCCTCTAGATTTATCATTTCAGCCGCGCAGCTACGAGCATTTGGAAACTCATGACTGAGCAGTGTCAAATAATCCATATCCCTCATGTGACTCTCCTTTATAACATTACTTACAGATTAGCTTCCATAAATTCCTTTACTGCTGCCATCTCAGCTTCTTCATCAGGTCCATCGAATGAAAACTTAACAGTATCGCCCTGCTTAGCTCCCAGAGACATGATTCCCATAACGCCCTTGAAAGGAACTTCCTTGTCGCCCTTTGCAACCTTTACAACTGACTGATAATTCTTAGTCATCTTGAAAAGATCTGTTGCAGGTCTTGCGTGTATACCATGAACATCCTTGATTACATATTCGAAACTTACCATATTGTACCTCCCATTTTTATATATTGTTTTTTATATTTTATATTCATCTCTTCGTGTGAAATGTACTGCTTCTTCTTACTCTTCAGCAGGCTTCTTAATGATTCCAAGCATTACACATGTAACGATCGAACCAACCAGCCAAGCTACTACGTAAAGTAATGGATTTCCTACTGTAGCGAATACGAATACGCCACCGTGAGGAGCCATCAGAGTACATTTGAACAATGCTGCAAGGAATCCGGCTATACCTGCACCAACCATGGTACAAGGAATTACGTGAAGCGGATCAGCTGCTGCGAATGGGATTGCACCCTCAGTGATGAAGGAAGCGCCCATAACTACATTTGATACTGCAGAACCACGTTCTGCCTTTGTGAACTTCTTAGGGAATATCCAGCATGCAAGTGCGATACCAACTGGAGGAACCATACCACCAACCATGATAGCTGCCATTGAGATGTAGCACGCCTGAACCTTCGGATCAGATGCTGACATACCCTGCTCCAGATATCCAGCTGCTGTTGTAAGCATACCTGTACCAAATACATAAGCTGCCTTGTTGATAGGGCCACCCATATCGATAGCCATCATTGCTCCCAGAAGAAGTCCGAGAACTGTAAGCATTCCTGCGTCTGAAATAGCAGTAAGCATATTTGAAAGACCTGTATTTGCAAGTCCGATGAGCGGGTTGAGTATGAAGCACATGATTATTCCTTCAAGGAATATACCAACCAGCGGATATATAAGTGTAGGTTTAATACCATCCATAGCCTGTGGAAGCTTAGCACATATCTTCTGAAGTAGAAGAACTATTCCACCTGCCAGGAAACCAGCTGCGATACCACCCAGGAAACCTGATACTGTATTACCACTGTTCTCGCCCTGGAAAGCAAACTTAGTCAAGAATTCACCAAAACCACCAATTGCTTTTCCATCTATAAGAGTACCACCGGCAAATGTATATCCGCCCAGCGCTGCATTACCACTGGATGCAAGGATACCACCTACAAAACCAACTGCGAGTCCAGGTCTGTCGGCTATAGCGTAAGCTATATATCCGGCAAGTACAGGAACCATGAGTCCCATAGCAAGTCCGCCAATATATTTAAGAAGTGCAGCTGCAGGTGTGATACTACCGAAGTCTCCACCACCTGATGCACCATATCCTGCAAGTGTATCAATGAGGAATGCGATAGCTACCAGGATACCACCACCGATAACGAATGGAAGCATATGAGATACACCGCTCATAAGCCATGTATATATCTTGTGACCTACGCTGCCGCTATCTTCCTTTTCACCTGCTGAATCAGCCTTGCTGTCACCAGCTGCCGCTGCAATATAGAGTGGAACATCCCCTGACTTAGCAAGTTCCATAAGCTCATCAGCCTTATTGATACCATCGGCAACCTTTCTCTCTATGAGCTTCTTGCCATTAAATCTGTCCATAGGAACCTTTGCATCTGCTGTTACTATTACGCAGTCCGCTGCTTCAATATCTTCTTTTGTAAGTTCATTCTTAACTCCTGAAGAACCTCTAGTTTCGATCTTGATCTGAGCGCCTATCTTCTTAGCTGCCTTATCAAGTCCTTCAGCAGCCATATATGTATGAGCTATACCTGTAGGACAGGATGTAACTGCTACAACCTTAAGTCCTCCAGGAAGAACATCTGTTGTTTGAGTTTTCTCTGTGCCATCTCCCTCAGCTGCAGCAGCTTCGCCTTCAGCTGAACCGGATAACTGCTCATCAATACTTGCTCTCTCTTCATCTGCCTTATCGATAATTGCAAGGAAGTCATCCTCATCCTTTGCATTTATCAGGTTTGCACGGAAGTCCTCATCCATCAGCATCATGGAAAGCTTTGACAGAACATCCAGATGTACATTATCCTCTGTATCAGGTGCTGCTATAAGGAACAAGATATTAACAGGCTCGTCATCAAGTGATTCATAATCTACGCCATCCTTTATAACCATAGCTGCCAGTCCAGGCTTATCAACGCAATCGCCCTTGCCATGAGGAATAGCTATTCCCTCACCAACACCAGTTGTACTTTCTTCTTCTCTAGCATAAACAAGCTTCTTATAAGCTTCCTTATCCTTAATCTTGCCGCCTGCATCCATGAGATCCACGGCCATATCAAGAGTCTCACTCTTGGTCTTTGGAGCTGCATCAAGTTTGATACTTCGCTTATCCAAAAGATCAGTTATTCTCATAATCATCCTCCTTGTCATTCTTTGCCTAACGTGTTACTCGACTGTACCATATACTTTCATTATTTCTTCCCTGGTAGCCAGATTCTCGGAAAAAGCGCTTGCCGATCCGGAACTAAGTCCCATTTTAAATGCATATAGCAGATCGCCTTCCGTAAGATATCCTGCTATAAATCCGGCAACCATGGAGTCCCCGGCACCTACTCCGTTTACCAGCTTTCCTTTAGGTGCCTCTCTCATATATACTTCTCCGTCAGAGCTGACAAATACAGCACCTTCGCCTGCCATGGATATGATCACATTTTCAGCGCCCTCTTCCAGAAGCTTCTTCGCATATGGAACTACACTTTCACGAGTTTTTAGTTCCACTCCGAAGATCTCCCCAAGCTCATGATTATTCGGCTTTATCAGGAAAGGTTTGTATTTAAGTACATTCATGAGAAGGTCTTTGGTTGCATCAACTACAATTCGTACACCTCTACCTTGTAAGCTTTCCATAATGTCACTATAGATTGTTTCCGGCATTGTGGAAGGAATGCTTCCTGCAAGAACTAAGGTGTCACCCTCCGATAGCTTATCAAGTCTGGTATACAGTTCACTTACATCCTCTTCAGATATATCCGGCCCCATGCCGTTTATCTCAGTTCCGTCAATGGATTTAAGCTTCAGATTGATTCTCGAACAACCTTTATCAATCCTTATCTCCTGTGCATTGATACCACTCTCTCTGATGCATCTGGTGATCTCATCTCCTACAAATCCTGCAGAATAGTAAATTGCGGTATTTTCTATTCCAAGATTACTAAGTACGATGGATACATTTACACCTTTGCCACCTGGAAGCATCAGTTCTGATGTAGTTCTGTTTGTAAGCCCAAGCTTAAAATCATCAACTGTTACGATATAATCCAGAGAGGGGTTAAATGTTACGGTATAAACCATATCTCTACCTCCATCCTATCCGTGACTTACATGTCACAACCCGTCGATCAACTACGATAACTCCATTATACAGTCATATTCGGTCAAATTCAATCAACATTACTCACATACTTTTTTCAAATTCGTTGTGCATTTTTAACAATAAATATATTATAGGCGCCCTTGTTATTGTGCATTTTTGAAATTCGGTCATCAAATTCATGACCGTTTGTCAAATT
>CAMHCL010000047.1 GCA_946183625.1 uncultured Lachnospiraceae bacterium | reverse complement strand
AATTACTTTAAGGTGAAGAATCAACATCATCATAGAGCTGATGCGGATGCAGAAGTTACAGCTAAGATTTTCCTGGAGCTTATGAAGATGATCAATGCTACAGATGCTAAGACTGTGGATGATCTGAACAAGCTGGGAGCTGCATCTCCAGATGCTATCCGTAAGGCTAAATCTTATCATGGAATAATACTTTGCAAGAATGATACAGGCCGTGTGAATCTGTACAGACTTATATCAGAGTCACATATTAAGTATTTCAACAGAAGACCTAGGATTCCGATGTCTCTTATTGAGAAATACAGAGAAGGACTTATCCTTGGTTCGGCATGCTCTTCAGGAGAGCTTTACAGTGCAATCATTGATGGAGCAGAAGATGAAGAGATCGAGAGACTGGTCAGATATTTTGATTATCTGGAGATTCAGCCGATAGGTAATAATAGGTATCTTATCGATGATGAGAAGGTAGAAATCGTACAGAATGAAGAAGACCTTCGGAATATCAATAGACGGATAGTTGAACTGGGTGAAAGGTTTGACAAGCCGGTTGTAGCAACCGGAGATGTACATTTTATAAATCCTGAAGATGTTATATACAGAACTATTGTTGTTGAGGGTGACAGGAATAAGGGTAACAAGAAGATTGACTTAGAGGATGATGAGAAGCAGCCGCTTCTGTATTTCAGAACTACAGAGGAGATGCTGGATGAGTTTGCGTATCTTGGGGATGAGAAGGCTTATGAAGTTGTTGTTACAAATACCAATAAGATAGCTGACATGATCGAGAAGATATCACCGGTACGTCCTGATAAGGCACCTCCTGTTATCGCTGATTCTGACAAGACCCTCAGGGATATATGTTATACCAAGCTTCATGAATTATATGGTCCGAATCCGCCTCAGATAGCCATAGACAGACTGGACAAGGAATTGGATTCCATTATCGGAAATGGATATTCGGTTATGTACATAATCGCGCAGAAGCTGGTTTGGAAGTCTGTAGCTGACGGATACCTTGTTGGCTCGAGAGGATCTGTAGGATCTTCCTTCGCTGCAACAATGGCAGGTATTACTGAAGTTAATCCGCTTCCTCCACATTACCTCTGTCCACATTGTTATTATACGGAGTTTGATTCGGAGAGAGTGAAGAAGTTCTCCGGTATGTCCGGATGTGATATGCCTGATGCGGTATGTCCTAAATGTGGTAAGCCGCTGCTTAAGGAAGGTCATGATATTCCGTTTGAAACATTCCTTGGATTCAAGGGAGATAAGGAACCTGATATAGACCTTAACTTCTCAGGAGAGTATCAGCCTAGAGCACATGCATATCTTGAAGAAATATTCGGTAAGGAACATGCCTTCCGTGCAGGTACTATAGGTACACTTGCAGAGAAGACGGCATATGGTTATGTGCTTAAATATTGCGAAGCCAGAGATATACGTAAACGTCGTATGGAACTGGAGAGACTGGCCATGGGCTGTACCGGTGTTAAGAGAACAAGCGGCCAGCATCCTGGTGGAATCATAGTTACTCCGGACAACGAAGATATATATAGTTTTACACCGATACAGAAGCCGGCGAATGATATGACTGTTGATACTGTTACGACACATTTCGAGTATCACAGCATACAGCATAACTTGCTTAAGTTCGATATACTGGGACATGATGATCCTACGATGATCAAAAGGCTTGAAGATCTTACTGGGCTTAAAGCTACTGAGATACCTCTTGATGATAAGAAGGTAATGTCTCTCTTTAAGGGAACGGAAGTCCTGGGTATTAAACCATCGGATATAAATGGAGTGCCACTGGGTTCACTGGGTATTCCTGAGTTCGGTACTGATTTTGCTATGCAGATGCTTATTGATGCAGATCCGCAGAGCTTTTCGGATCTGGTGCGTATAGCCGGACTTGCTCACGGTACGGATGTGTGGCTGGGTAATGCTCAGACACTTATCCAGGAGGGCAAATGTAAGCTTTCTTCGGCCATCTGCTGTCGTGATGATATCATGGTCTATCTCATTTATCAGGGACTTGAATCCGGTATGGCATTTAATATCATGGAGAACGTCCGTAAAGGAAAGGTTGCCGGTGGCAAATGTAAGAACTGGGATGAGTGGAAGGAAGAGATGGCAAATCACGGAGTTCCTGACTGGTACATATGGTCTTGTGGTAAGATCAAATACATGTTCCCGAAGGCTCATGCTGTTGCTTATGTCATGATGTCATGGCGTGTTGCATATTATAAGATCTATTATCCACTGGCTTACTACACTGCATTTTACAGTATCAGAGCTACAGCGTTTTCATATGAGATCATGTGCCAGGGCGAGAAGCATCTGGATACAATACTTAATGAATATATGAAGATGGATAAGAATAAAATGTCCGCTAAGGAACAGGATACTTACCGCGACATGAGACTTGTTAAGGAAATGTATGCTCGTGGTTTCAAGTTTATGCCTATTGATATCTACAGGGCAAAGGCTGACAGATTCCAGATCATCGACGGTAAGATAATGCCTAGCTTTGCCTCAATTGACGGCATGGGAGAGAAGGCTGCAAAGCAGCTGGAGGAAGCTGCTAAGAATGGTGTGTTCATGTCACAGGAAGAACTTAAAGACAGAGCTAAGCTGTCAGGAACTGTAATAGAAAAAATGGCTGAACTGGGTATACTTGGAGATATGCCTGCAACCAGTCAGCTCACATTTGATTTTCTGTAATATATAGTTTAAAATAATGTAGTGTATGTACATTTTTATGTTTAATAAATAAACATTTATTATATAAAAATATTTAGAAGGCGAAAGTTTTATATAAAGGAAGTGAGTAGATATGACGGCATTTGATAGTCAGCACACACAGGATGTGAATATTGCGAGAGAAACAACTATCGAGGTTTCTGATATTCTTGAGCAGGTTTATGCTGCGTTATCAGAGAAGGGTTATAATCCTGTAAATCAGATAGTTGGTTATATCATGAGTGGTGATCCTACTTATATCACCAGTCATCGTAATGCACGCAGCCTTATCATGAAAGCTGAGAGGGATGAGATATTAGAGCTCCTTATGGAAAACTATATTGAAACCAGACTGGAAGGAGATTCATGAGATTAATAGGTCTTGATTATGGGGACAAGACTGTAGGGGTCGCTGTGTCCGATGGACTGGGGCTTACTGCACAGCCGCTGGAAACTATTACCAGAGACAGGTGGAATAAGCTTAGAAAAACCTATCAGAGAATTGAAGAGATAATCAGCGAATATGAAGTGGGCGAGATAATTATAGGCAAGCCACTGAATATGGATGATACAGAGGGAGAACGTGTGGAACGGACGAAAATCTTTGGTGATGAACTGGAGAGACGCACGGGGCTTCCGATTCGTTATGTGGATGAGAGACTTACCACAGTTGAAGCTGATGAGATTCTTACTGAGATGGGTGTGGCTGCTGATAAGAAGAAAACGTATATCGATAAGATAGCCGCATCAATAATATTGCAGAACTATATGGATTCGGAGGAATTATGACAGACAGACTGAAGATCATACCTTTGGGTGGGCTAGAACAGATAGGTATGAATATAACAGCCATAGAGTATGATGATGATATAATGATCATAGACTGTGGTATATCCTTTCCTGATGATGATATGCTCGGTATCGATCTGGTAATACCTGATATTACATATCTGAAAGAGAATAAGGATAAGGTTCGAGGCATGGTAGTTACCCATGGCCACGAGGACCACATAGGTGCTATACCTTATATAGAAAAAGAACTGAATATACCTATATATGCCACCAGGCTTACAATGGGACTTATAGAATACAAGCTTACCGAACATGATATCTTAGATGATGTGAAGAGGAAGGTTGTGACTTATGGACAGACTATAAGTCTTGGACAGTTCCATGTTGAGTTTATAAGGACAAATCATTCCATATCTGACTCAGCTGCGCTGGCTATATATACACCTGTTGGAATATTGGTTCACACAGGTGACTTTAAGGTTGACTTTACCCCTGTTTATGGAGAACCTATAGATCTTCAGAGATTTGGAGAACTGGGCAAGAAGGGAGTCCTTGCACTTATGGCTGACTCAACGAATGTTGAGAGACCTGGCAATACTCCATCAGAGAAAACCGTAGGCAAAACATTTGACCATATCTTTGATGACAACAGGGATCATAGACTTATAATTGCAACCTTTGCGTCAAATGTTGACAGGGTTCAGCAGATAATCAATTCAGCATACAAGTATGGCAGGAAATGTATCGTTGAGGGAAGAAGCATGGTAAATGTTATCAGGATTGCTTCTGAACTTGGTATCATGCAGATTCCTGACAATACTCTTATAGAAATAGACGAAGGCAAGAATTATCCGGATGAGCAGTTGGTTTACATAACTACCGGAAGCCAGGGAGAAAATATGGCTGCGCTTTCTAAGATAGCAGCATCTATTCACAACAAGATTTCCATTGTTCCTGGAGATGTGGTTATATTCTCATCAAGTCCTATACCGGGAAATGAGAAGTCTGTATACAGAGTTATAAATGAACTGGAGCTGAAGGGCGCAAGAGTAATCTATCATGATACACATGTGTCCGGACATGCATGCCAGGAAGAGATAAAGCTTATATATGCACTTACAAAGCCTAAGTATGCTATTCCTGTTCATGGTGAATACAGACATCTTAAGAGACATGCGGAGCTTGCTCAGGAAATGGGCATCCCGAAGGAAAATGTCAAGATCATGAGATGCGGTGAAGTGCTGGAGATCAGCGATGATGTATTTGACGTGACTGGCAGAGTAACTTGCGGAAGTGTGTTCGTAGACGGTTTGGGTGTTGGTGATGTTGGAAATATAGTTTTGAGAGATCGTCAGCAGTTATCTAAGAACGGACTTATGGTTGTTGCCATAACCATTGAGAAGGGTTCTTATCAGATAATATCTGGACCTGATATCGTGTCCAGAGGTTTTGTATATGTAAGAGAAGCAGAGGCTCTGATAGAAGACTGCAAAGATATAGTTTATGAAACTGTCAGTGATTGTCTGTATAGCGGAGTTACAGATTGGAACAAACTTAAAAACTGTATCAGGGAAGCTCTTGGTCAGTTCCTGTGGGAGAGAACGAAGAGGAATCCTATGATACTTCCAATCATATCTGAGATATAGATTCCAGCTGATCCGAGCGAGGCTTATTCCTGGAATAAACTGAGGAAAATAATATGGATGATATAAAACTTGAATGTATAAAACTAAATCAGATGATATATAAGTCTAAGGAATACAAGAATTATATTCATGCCAGAAATGCGCTTAAAGCAAATCCGGAGCTTTATAACAGTATTCAGGAATTCAAGACGAGATACTCAGATGTGCTAAAATATACAGAAGGTAATCCTTATGATGAAATTCTGAAAATGTATTATGAGAATGATGAACTGATTCATAATTCTCTTGTAAGCGAATATTTGAGAACGGAGAGCGCATTTTCAAAGCTCTTAAGAAATACTATAAATCAAGTGATTGAAGGATTTAATTTCAATGTCTAGTAGAGATAGAAAATCAGGTAAGAATAACGGAAGAAGACTGAGTCCTCGTGAGATTCAGAAGATGAAGTCTTATCAATTAGAGAAGAGGCTGAGAACGGCGCTTTTTTACGCGGCTCAGGCTCTTATTGATGTTCTTATCATACTTCTGTTTGTTAAAGGTTTCTCTGTTTCCTATAATTTCAGCCATGAAGTATTTGTGGATATCCCGAAGACACCAGGCAGTACAGAGTATACTATTGTGAAGATCGAACCTGACTTTTCTACAAGTAGCGTTGCTGATAATCTGTATGAGAGTGGTGTTGTCAGAAACAAGTACGTAATGATGGCTAAGATAAAGATAGGTGAATATGAATCTAAGATCCGTCCAGGCAAATACGGATTATCACCTTCAATGAAGCCTTCAGAGATTCTTGAAATCTTATGTGGAAATGCTACGGCAAATGAAGGCGAGGAATTGAATAATACAACGGATGTCGCTAGTATAACCGATGCCGGTGAAATACATGATAATTCTGAAATGGGTGCCGGAGATGGCGGATCTGAAGGGGATGATTTTGTACCACCTGCTGAGGATGGCGGTGATGCAACGGATGGCTCTTCTGATAGCGGAGCATCGGAAGGTGGAGAATAGAAGATGCATGATGATAGAACGAAAGATTTTATCAGATCCTTCATTCAAGATGATGAGGGCTTGCTGAGCGACATATATATAGAAGCACGTGAGAATGGTGTGCCGGTCATAAGACCTGAAGCCAGAGATTTACTCAAGGTGCTTCTTTCTATGAACAGACCTGAGAGGATTCTTGAGATCGGAACAGCGGTTGGATACTCGGCTCTTATGATGGATCAATTCCTAAAGTCATTGGGAGTGAATCATCATATAGATACATGCGAGTTTGATGAGAAACGAATATCGACTGCTAAGAAGAATATATCTCTTATGAACAGAGAAGAGTTTATAGAGATTTTTCCCGGCGATGCGGCTGAGACGCTGGACAACATGATTGGGAAACTATCGTCTGATGGGGGCGGATGTTTGTATGAATCGTATCTATATGATTTCGTGTTCATAGATGCAGCCAAGGCTCAGTATAAGGTCTACCTGGATAAGGTTATGAAGCTTGTCCATAGTGGTTCAGTGATCGTGACAGATAACATTTTACAGGAGGGCGAGGTCCTGGAATCTCATTTCCTGGTTGAAAAGAGAGACAGAACCATTCATGACAGAATGCGTGAATATCTCCAATACATAAAAAATGACAGCAGACTAGATACTGTTATCCTCGAAGCGGGAGATGGCGTTGCTGTTTCGGTAGTTAGAATCGGGGACAGGGTTTGATTCCCAACATATTATGATTAGGTGCATGTTAAATGAATGACAAGATGAAAAAACCTGAATTATTAATACCTGCAGGCGGCCTTGAAACTCTCAAGGTTGCTGTTGATTATGGTGCGGATGCGGTTTATATAGGTGGCAGCAGTTTCGGACTCAGAGCCAGGGCGGACAATTTTTCTGAGGAAGAAATGATAGAGGGAGTAAACTATGCTCATGCTGCAGGAGCGAAGGTTTATGTAACTGCTAATATCTATGCACATAACAGTGACATAGAAGGTATCAAGAAATATTTCGGCTGGCTTGGCACGACGGATGTAGATGCTGTTCTTATATCAGATCCGGGAGTGTTTACTATAGCCAGAGAATATATGCCTGAAAAAGAGATACACATAAGTACTCAGGCTAACAATACAAATTATATGACATATAAGTTCTGGTACGATCATGGCATCAGGCGTGTTGTTTCTGCCAGAGAGCTTTCTCTTAGAGAAATAAAAGAAATCAGGGATGCTATACCTGATGACATGGAGATAGAAGCATTCATACATGGAGCTATGTGTATATCTTATTCGGGAAGGTGCCTGCTTTCGAACTATTTCACTGGAAGAGATGCAAATCATGGAGCATGCACACATCCATGCAGATGGAAGTACGCAGTGGTTGAGGAGACCAGACCTGGTGAGTATCTGCCTGTAGAAGAAGATGAGCGTGGGACTTACATATTCAATTCCAAGGATTTATGCATGGTAGACAAGCTGCCGGATCTAATTGATGCAGGAATTGCTTCTCTAAAAGTTGAGGGACGTATGAAGACTAATCTGTATGTAGCGGTATGTGCGAGAACATACAGAGAGGCTATAGATGATTATTTTGAATCAGAGGAGTTATATAATTCCAAGATCCCTCATTACCTTGATGAGATATCGGCGTGTACCATGAGAGACTTTACCAGAGGTTTCTATTATGGAAAGCCTTCGGAAGAGGATCAGATATATGATAATAATACTTATATCAGAAATGCTGTCTATATGGGGCTTGTAGAAGAAGTGACAGAAGATGGATATGTAGTTCTTTATCAGAAGAATAAGTTCAGTGTTGGGGATAAGCTTGAGGTTATGAATTTCGACGGTACTAATTCTGCTTGTACGGTCAGTGAGATAATCAATCAATATGGTGAGAGCGTAGATTCTGCTCCGCATCCGAAGGAGAAGCTTAAGGTTAAGCTGGATATTGATGGAAATGTTAAGCCTGAACCGGGAGTTATCATCAGACAGAAATAGACGGCGTTTTTGGATGTTTCTACGAATTTAATTGTACAATATGACCAATAAAATTTTCTTTTCATATGTATAATTGTATGTTATAATGAATTAGTTGACATAAACATTACGTAATGGGAGAGGTATTTGAATTATGCGTTTAGCTGGAGCAAGAAAGAAGATTCGTGTAGGTGACCTTCTTGTTGAGGCTGGTGCTATCACTGAGGAACAGCTTCAGGAAGCACTTGCAAAGCAAAAAGAAGAGGGAGGCATGATAGGTAACATTATCATGGACATGGGTTTCATCTCCCGTGAACTCCTTATCACAGTTCTTACAACGCAGATGGGTATCGATTTCGTCGATATACAGGCTGCGAAGATTGATGAAAATGTTCTTAAATTAATCCCAGAAAGTTTAGTAAGTAAATACAGAGTTATGCCTGTATGCTTTGCGGAGGACAACCCGAACATACTGAAGGTAGCCATGGCGGATCCTATGGATCTTATGGCTGTTGATGATATAAGTATTTCAACGGGGCTTAGAATTGAACCTCTTCTTGCATTCCAGGATGAGATAGAGAATGTCATTGCCAAGTATTATGGTTCAGCTCGTGCCATGGAGGCTGCTGAAGCATATCGTATTGAGAATATGAGCGACGAGGGCGATGAAGAGAAGGATGAGTATGATGGTGAGATTGATAATTCTCCTATCGTTAAGCTCGTTAACGAAATCATTGAAGGCGGTGTTCGTCAGCGTGCATCTGATATTCATATCGAAGCACTCGAAACCAGCGTTCGTGTACGTTATCGTATAGATGGTGCTTTAAAGCACGTGATGTCATACGAGATCGGAATGCTTCCTGCTATCACAGCTCGTATCAAGATCATCGGTGGTATGGATATAGCTGAGAAGAGAAAGCCTCAGGATGGTCGTATTACTATTATTGTAGATAGAAAAGAGTTTGATGTCCGTGTTTCTATTCTGCCTACAGTTTTCGGAGAGAAGACGGTTATGAGACTTACATCCAAGGATGGACTTACAAAACCTAAGTCAGGACTTGGTTTTTCACCAGATGAGATTGAAGTGTTTGATGGTATCCTTAGTAATCCTCATGGTATCATCCTTGTTACAGGACCTACAGGTTCTGGTAAATCTACAACACTTTATACATCTCTTTCAGAACTTAACAAAGAAGAAGTTAATATCATTACAGTTGAGGATCCTGTCGAGGCAAATATCAACGGTATCAACCAGGTACAGGTTAATGTAAAAGCAGAGATGACATTTGCCGCAGCTCTTAGATCTATCCTCCGTCAGGACCCTGACATAATAATGATCGGAGAGATCCGAGACGGCGAGACTGCTCAGATAGCTGTACAGGCTGCTATCACAGGACACCTTGTTGTTTCGACACTCCATACAAATTCAGCTGCTTCAACGGTTACTCGTATCATCGATATGGGAATTGAGCCATACGTTGCCGGAGATGCTCTTGTAGGTGTTATTGCTCAGAGACTTGTTAGAAGACTTTGTACATCATGTCGTCAGCCTAGACTTGCTGATGATAATGAAAAGGAAATCCTCGGCGTAGACGATCCTGATGAAGATGTAGTTGTTTACGAACCGGACGGATGTCCGCTCTGTAACGACACAGGTTATTCAGGACGTATCGGTGTGTATGAAATGATGCCGGTTTCCAAGGAACTTGGTGCTGTTATAGCAAGGGGCGCTACTGCAGACGTTATCGAAGAGCAGGCTCTTAAAGAAGGAATGTCTACACTGAAGATGTCAGCTGCAAGACACGTTCTTAAGGGAACCACATCGATGGCTGAGATGAAGAAGATAGTTTACACAGCCGGTGATGAATATTAAAAGAGATTTTTTTATACTATAAATAATATACACTATTAACCAAAGAATAAATTAGACTATTAAAGAAATGGGGGTCAATCATTTATGGTAGATATGGACGAACTCCTCAGCCTCGCGGTTGATGAAAATGCATCAGATATTCATCTGGCGGTAGGTATTCCGCCGAAGTTCAGAATTCACGGACAGCTTAAAGAGGTTGATGTACCACCACTTACAGCATCTGATTGTGCTGAGAGTATCGGTATGACAATGAATGAACGTCAGAAAGCTATCCTCAAGGACAGAGGTGAGTGCGACTTCGCATACTCTGTTGGCGAGAAGGGTAGATTCCGTGTAAACGTATATATGGACAAGGGTAATATGGCAGCTGCTTATCGAAAAATCGATACAGTTATCCCTAAGCCTGAACAGCTTGGTCTGCCACATGCGGTAGTTGAGCTTTATAAGAAGAAGAGAGGACTCGTACTTGTTACTGGCCCTACAGGATCAGGTAAGTCTACAACTCTTGCTTCTGTAATTAATAAATGTAATGAAAATATAGGTGCTCATATCATCACACTTGAGGATCCTATAGAGTACATACATCATCACAAGAAGTCAATAGTTAACCAGAGAGAGCTTGGTATGGATACACTTTCCTTCGATAATGCTCTTCGTGCAGCACTCCGTGAGGACCCTGATGTTATCCTCGTAGGTGAGATGCGTGACCCTGAAACAATTCAGATCGCTATCACGGCAGCTGAGACAGGTCACTTGGTTTTCTCAACGCTGCATACAATCGGTGCTGCTTCAACTATCGACCGTATCATCGACGTTTTCCCACCTCACCAGCAGCAGCAGATACGTATTCAGCTTGCAATGGTTATCGAGGGTGTTATATCACAGCAGCTTATTCCTACTGTTGATGGAAACGGACGAGTTGCTGCATTCGAGGTAATGCTTGGAACACCAGCTATCAGAGCGCAGATCCGTGAAGGTAAGACACACCAGATCGAGTCATCAATCCAGACATCCAGGGGTATCGGTATGGTCACCATGGATGATGCGCTTACTGAACTGTTTAGGAACGGACAGATCACTAAGGAAATGGCTCTTATGTATGCTCAGGATCAGCTGGGAATGAAGAAGAACCTGTACTAAAAACAGTGTTTTTCGGAATTCACATAAATGTGTTTAATCATTGAACCGCTTATGTATTATTTGTGAAATATTAGTGAATATTAGACAAATATTTACTATTCGTTCATGGATTGTTTACAAAAGGGT
>CAMHCL010000046.1 GCA_946183625.1 uncultured Lachnospiraceae bacterium | reverse complement strand
GGTGTCACACCCTTCTCATCCATAAGATTTCTGTAATACTCATTGTTATCATAGACATATTTTACCTGCTTTAAAAACTTCTCTTCCTGAAGAGCCTTCAGTTGGTCTACAGGCATTGTTTCAATTTCTTCCTGATAATAAATCTTTTTTGCCATTTTAAAAATACCTCCAAAAAAAACTGGCAGCTGCGAAATGCACACAGCTACCAGTAATTTTACCTTTTTTTGTATTGAAAATCAATGTTTATATGGATTTATAATTTGCAGATAAGGTTTTCGCCGTCTACATCGATTGTGACGTTGTCACCCATACCGATATGGCTGGCAAGAATCTCTCTGGCAAGCAGAGTTTCGATGTTTTTCTGCAGATATCTCTTGAGAGGTCTTGCTCCGTATACAGGATCGTAACCTCTGTTTACAACATATGATTTAGCCTCATCAGTAAGTATTATATGTATGTCTTTGTCTGCTAGTCTCTTATTCAGGTCAGCTATCTGCAGGTCAACTATTCCTGAAATGTGCTCCTTTGAAAGAGGCTTGAACATTATGATCTCATCAAGTCTGTTTATGAATTCAGGTCTGAAATGTAATTTCAGGCTGTCCTGTACTTCCTTAGCTGCCTCATCTGTAATCTCGCCGTTCTCACCGATTCCATCCAGGAGGAATTCCGAACCAATGTTCGAAGTCATTATCAAAATGGTATTCTTGAAATCAACAAGATTACCCTTGGAATCTGTTATACGGCCATCATCCAGAATCTGAAGCATTATATTAAATACATCAGGGTGCGCCTTCTCAACCTCATCAAATAGAACTACTGAATATGGCTTACGTCTTACAGCATCTGTAAGCTGTCCACCTTCGTCATAACCTACATATCCAGGAGGAGCTCCAATAAGTCTGGACACACTGTGCTTCTCCATATACTCACTCATGTCGATACGGACCATGTTGTTTTCGTTATCAAAGAGTGCTTCTGCAAGCGTTTTAGCAAGTTCTGTCTTACCTACGCCTGTAGGTCCGAGGAACATGAAAGAACCTATTGGCTTGCCCGGATCCTTGATACCAGCTTTTGATCTCAGGATTGCATCACTTACAAGACTTACCGCATCATCCTGTCCTACTACTCTCTTATGGAGAACATCTGGAAGATGAAGTATCTTGGTCCTCTCAGATTCACTGAGTTTTGCTACTGGAATTCCAGTCCACTTGGAGATTATCTTAGCTATCTCTTCTTCTGTAACAGTTTCATGAAGAAGCTGTCTTTCAGAATTTGAGACTTTCTGTTCCATCTCTTCAAGTTCTTCCTTTAACTGTGGAAGCTTGCCATATTTAAGTTCTGCAGCCTTGTTAAGATCATATTCTCTTTCAGCTACCTCAATCTCATCTTTTACATTTTCAATCTCTTCCCTGAGATTTCTTACCTTATCTACTTCGGCTCTCTCATTCTCCCAGGTTGCCTTCATAACATCTGCCTGCGATCTGAGTTCTGCCAGATCCTTACGGATGTTTTCAAGTCTTTCAAGAGACAATCTGTCCTCTTCATTCTTAAGCGCTGCCTCTTCTATCTCCAGCTGCATTATCTTACGCTGTATCTCATCAATCTCAGCAGGCATGGAATTAAGCTCTGTCTTGATCATGGCACAGGCTTCATCCACAAGGTCGATTGCCTTATCCGGAAGGAATCTGTCAGTGATATATCTGTTGGAAAGTGTTGCTGCCTCAACTAAGGCAGAATCACTGATCTTAACTCCGTGGAATACTTCATATCTGTTCTTAATACCTCTAAGGATAGAAATGGTATCCTCAACACTAGGCTCATTCAGAAGTACCGGCTGGAATCTTCTCTCGAGAGCTTTATCCGTTTCGATATATTTCCTATATTCATCAACTGTTGTAGCACCTATACAATGCAGTTCGCCTCTGGCAAGCATAGGCTTGAGCATATTACCTGCATCAAGAGAACCATCTGTCTGACCTGCTCCAACTATGGTATGAATCTCATCTATGAAGAGAATGATACGGCCATCGGATTCCTTGATTTCATCAAGCACCGACTTAAGTCTCTCCTCGAACTCACCACGATACTTCGCGCCCGCTATAAGTGCACCCATATCAAGTGCATAGACTTCCTTATTCTTAAGTGAATCCGGAACATCACCCTTGACAATTCTTTGAGCCAGTCCTTCAATAGCTGCTGTCTTACCAACACCTGGATCACCAATAAGAACAGGATTATTCTTAGTCTTTCTGGAAAGAATTCTGATGATGTGTCTTATCTCAGAATCACGTCCTATAACAGGATCCAGCTTCTGCTGTCTTGCACTCTCTACCAGGTTATGACCATACTTTGAGAGTGCTTCATATGTATCCTCAGGATTATCTGTATCTATGGTCTTGTTGCCTCTTACATTAGTTAAGGCTTCCATGAAATTCTTTCTAGTTATACCATATTTCTTAATAAGCTTTTTAACTGCTTCGTTACCCTTTTCAATCAGGCCGAGGAACATATGCTCTACGGAGATATATGAATCTCCCATTGCTTTTGCTTCATCATCAGCCTTCATGAGAACACGGGATACATCCTGACCGGTATAAACATCTTCGCTTGATCCGGTAACTTTAGGTCTTGCTTCCACAAGAGCCTTAGCCTCATCTATGAAACCTTTTTTAGTCAGGCCACTTACATTATCTGCGAGTAACATCTCTATCAGTCTGGCTATAAGGCTGTCGTCCACAGTGAGCAGACTGTACAGAAGATGTTCAGATGTAATTTCCTGGTTGTTATAATCATAAGCCAGCCTTTGACAACCAACAAAAGCCTCTCTGGATTTCTTAGTGAACTTTTCTGCTTCCATACAGATCAACTCCTCTCATCTTATATTTTGCGATTGTTAGCACTCTCTGTTGATGAGTGCTAATTCATCTAATAATGTTATACCACCATGACTCATCTATGTCAATATTGTTTTTTCTAGCGCCGTCCGTTATCAACATATAACCCACGGGAGGCAGGATGCTGTTTCCCGAGCGAACATTTAGTTGAGAGCGAGGGGAATACGCTCCTGCCATACCTGTGTTAATAATCAGGCGCTATATAAAAAAATAGGCGCCATGATAATCATGGCGCCTGCATAACCCTATTCTATTTAAACTAATTTATTTCCGCATTCCGAACAGAATTTAGAACCATTTGTAGGTGTTCCACAATTCGGACAGAACTTCGGTGGTTCACCAGTTGCGGTTCCCTGAGGTGCTGCCTGCTGAGGAGCTGTGCCCTGATTATTCATTCCCATGTTGTTCATCATCTGATTAGCCATTGTCATGCCCATCATCATTTCAGCCATGCTGCCCATAGTTGAATTATTGCCTGCTTTGCCCTCTGCCATTGCGTCTGTCATAGATACCTGCTGATAATGTCCTACGTCACCAACCATGGACTGAGCTGCAGTCTTATTAACCATCTTCTGAACTTCTTCTGGATAGCTGAACTCATTAATACTAAAGCCTGTTACTGAGATACCATCCTTGCTGGTCTCCATATCAAGATCTTCTCTGATACCATTAGAGATATCATATGAGCTTGCCTGAAGGTTGAACATATCCTTACCTTCTTTGGATATCCACTTCATAAGAAGCTGATCAAGAACCGTTGTTATACGGATCTTAACATCATCAACTCTGTAGCTCTGCTTTATTCCTGCTACTTTATCTATAAGTGTTGTATAATCTGAAACCTTTATATTTGCTGTACCATTAGCTCTTACAGGCATTCCACCTGGAAGATTCTGTGTAGGCAGCATTATAGGTCCCTTAGTTCCCCACTTGATTGTGAATTCCTTAGTGTTAACGAAGAGGACCTCTGCTCTCATTCCACTGTTAAAGCCAAACTTGAATCCCTTAAGTGTTGATAAGAAAGGAATGATCTGAGATTCAATATCATACTCGCCTTCGTCCTTGAAGACTCCTTCTATCTTGCCGTTGAAAAGGAATATTGCATCCTGTCCAGGTCTTATGATAAGCTTTGAGCCCTTCTTGATCTCCTTGTTTGTCCATTTCCAGAAGATCATACCTTCATCGAACTCTTCCCATTCAACTACATTTGCTAACTGATTTAAGATACCCATCTCTTTCCTCCTTAATTATCATATTTATTTATAAGGTCATCTATCTCATCATGACCTGAGCTTTGGAGCTCGGCCTCTGCATTCGCCAGGTCCATCGCTCTCTCCGCTTTTTCATTCATCTTAGCAAACATCTCATCAGTATTAGCATTGCCAACCTTCTGAGCTATCTTGTTCATATCGCCCTTTGCCTTAGCCTCATTCATCTTAGCCTTCAGCTCAGACGCTTTAGCTTCAAGTGTTGAAATATCAGTGCTTAGCTTATCTCTCATAGCACTAAGCTTCTCGCTATTTTCCTTCAACTCTTCATAACGCTGTTTAGCTGCCGCACCATCTCTTTCAGCATCCTCAGCCTTCTGGAGATACAGATTCTGATCAGCTACATTTCCCTGCTCTGCTGCCTTCTCAGCGTACCTCTTATATTTATCAATTTCCTGCTGATTCTCATCATATGCTCTCTTCGCTCTGGAATATTCTGTTTCCATGGCTGCTGTCTCAGCATTGACTTGTCCCAGATCACTTCTCATCTGATCCAGGTACTTCGCGATTTCCTTCTCAGGATTTCCCTCTTTGTTAAAGATAGCATTTATATTCGATGCCATGATATCTTTAAATCTACCAAGTATTCCCATTTACTCTTCTCCTTCATTATATGTAAAATGTGTCGGCCCCGCTTCTTTACTCCCGTGACCACATATACAGGTACGCTTGTGTTCTGGCTGCAAATCTTTCAGTTTTCAGAAGTTCACGCACTTCCTCTTTAGTATACCACGCAGCCTCTATCTCTTCAAAAGAAGAATCACTCTGTCTGATCTCCCCATCACATACACCTACAACACACACATTCATTTCATTAGAAAAACCAACCGCGCTGTAGCTGAGTCCAATCCGGTCCTCTATGGATATAAGATCAAGTCCTGTTTCTTCCTTAAGTTCTCTGGCAGCAGCTGTATCCGCATCCTCGCCCGGATCTATAAGCCCAGCTGGGAAGTTATAAACCCACATGCCCGGAGCCATTCTGAATTCCTTGTTCACCAGAACTCTTTTACCATCCGGACTGTGCATTATAAGTACTACTGCATCAGGCTCATCACCATGAAGTTCCTCGAATGTGGAGATATCCTTCTTCCTGCTTATAATTTCATACTTCTTATCCTGACCATCTTCGGTCTCATAATTAATATCAAATCTGGTAATAAATTTACCTTCTGCCTTCTTCTCTATACTCTTGAATTTCACTATAAATACTCCTGATCTATACTCTGTCGGATACTCTCCATCTCCTGATCCATTGCCGCCAGGTTGTCAGCACATAATTTTAATCTTGCAACAACTTCTTCAGGATTGTTGATTTCCTTCTTATATTTAAGCTTATGATCTACAGATGCCCAGAAATCCATGGCGATGGTTCTGAACTGAACCTCTACCTTCATATGTTTCTTGCCTTCAGACAAAAAAATAGGAATATCAAAGATCATGTGCAGACTTCTATAACCATTTGGTTTAGGATTCTCTATATAATCCTTCCTGGCAAGAAGCAACACATCATCCTGTTGCACCAAAAGATCAGCCAGCTTGTATATATCCTCCTTGAAGGAACAGACCACACGCACGCCGGCCACATCATATATATGGGCTTCGATATTCTCAACATTTACTTCCAGCCCTTTACTGAGCATCTTCTCAACGATACTTTCAGTATCCTTAAGACGAGACTCAATGGATTCAAAGGGATTACGATCATACTGGAGTGAAAATTCAGAATTCAGTACATTTAACTTGGTTTCTATCTCCATGATGGCACATTCATACTGTGTCATCAGCCTCGTAAATTCCTTTGTGGCTGAAATGTTTTTTGCTATTTCTTCAGCTTCAGACTTATCAAAGCTTTCTGAAGTTTTCATTTCTATACTCCTTCGGTGTTTTACCAGTTACCTTTTTAAACACACTAATAAAATAGCTGTGGGATGAGAAGGATAAGTCTGTAGATATCTCTATACTTGACTTATCAGAATACTTTAGAAGCCAGCACGCTTCTTCAATCTTCTTCTCTCTGATGTATTCACTGACTGTACATCCCATCTCTTTCTTGAAGAGCTTGGATAGATATGTCTCATTCAGTCCAATCCATTCAGACAATTCCTTAACAGACAAATTATCATGAAGATGTTCAGAAATGTAATTTACGCATTTAGTTATCTGCTTGGACGTGGCAACTCTTGTTGTCATGTTCTGCATGGCTCTTGCGTAATTCAGTACCATTTCTTCCTTGATCTTCCGGATATCTTCAGGTGTTTTCTGCGCATCAGCCCGATTGATAAATGCATCACTTATCTTATATGCTGTATTCTCATCAAGACCATTAGCTATACACAGTCTTGAAACAAGCGCAGTCATTGTAACAAAATGATACATAGCATTCCTGAGCGGATTAGGAGAGAGAACTCCCCTGATCTTATCATCAAAAGCAGGGATATCATCTCTGCCTGAACGCTCGATCACTTCATCTACCTTGCCTGAAGCTATCAGGTTATAATACCTCATTTCTCTGTCATATCCCGGATGCTTATCATCAGCTTCTCGTTCATGGTAAATCCCCCTGAGGATCATATCAGTTACGTCATCCATATTATTTACCTTCCGTTTTTTTTTAATTCGGTCAAAAAAATTGATATTAAAAGCAATATATTTGTATCATCAATAATAGAAACTGATATAATAACTATAACATAAAGATGCCCCCTGTTAAAGAAGATTCCCTAAATCTTCTTTAATCATATAAATACTTTTAACCTTCACTAATGGTATAAGGACGGATTCCTAAAGGAGTTCGTCCTTATATCCTTTTATAAGGCTTATTTCATAAGCATTCTCGCGTCTGAAGCACATTTTACAAGATTACTGTAAATGTGATAATTCCCTTCTTATAACCTACATTTATCTTGCCTTTGAACATTCTAACCAGACTATCTGCCATTGACAGTCCTATTCCATATCCCTTCTTCTCACTATTATGGGACTCATCTTCGCGATAGAATCTGTCAAAGAATCTCCTATAATCCACGCCTTCACCATCTTTATAAGAATTTGATACTTCCAGATGGGCCATTTTGCCCTTCTTATAAAGTTTCATGCCGATGTCGCCGCCCTCGTCACAATACTTTACAGCATTGTCCAGGAGTATATTTATCAGCTCATGGATTCCCTTCTGATCTGCATTAACCACCACACCCTCTTCGATCTCAGCTGTGAAATTCTTTTCAGCTGTATCCGCTATAGTTTTGAAGGATGCCGCTACTTCATTAGCTTCTTTCGAAAAATCCACCTCTGACAGAACCAGGTCACTTCTCTCCTCAAGCTTCGACAGAACAACAAGCTGGGATATAAGGTCCGACATTCTGTTTATCTGCTTCGTGGTACTTTCGGTCCACTCGTTTTTGCCGTTCATCATTTCCAGCACTTCTGTGTTGGCTGCGATTACAGCCAGTGGAGTCTTAAGCTCATGGCTGGCATTAGTTATAAACTGTTTCTGGGCTGTTATATTCTTGACGATCGGCTCAACAGCCTTTCGTGAGAATATCGATAGCAGGAGCAGCATTATCAGCATGCACAGGAAACCGATATATAACGAGAATGTGGTATAGGATCTGGCACTTACAAGTCTGCTGGTGCAGTCCATTATCGCCACTCTTGTAAACCCATTCATTGCCTTTCTCTTATATGCATAAGAAAGGCCATTATAATAAATGATTCCCTTGTTCTGGTCGCCGATGATGAAGTTATTGATTATGTGCCTGATTGAAAACGGATAATGATACTTATCGCTGGTAACCTCAAAGAAGAACGACAGGTCATCATCGTCAATAGCAGCTATGTGCTCGTGATTGTAATCAATTATCGTTCCATCATCATTAATATCAATTGTAAAATATCTGTACTCGAAAACCGACTCCGGCGTTATACTCCTGTGGCTTCCATAAGCCTGCTCATCTATCACAAGACTGCCCTGCTCGAAATCATAGTAATCCAGAATAGCAAATACTTCCTCAAGTACATTTTTATACGAAAAAACATTTACCAGAATGAGCACTATGATCAGAACCGAAAACATAGATCCAAAGGCTATGACTGTAAATTTAATTTTCAGTTTGTTAAGCATATCCTACCTCCGGATCTTCATGCATAAATCTAATCTATGGTTACAAGTGTGAAACTGGTATTCTCTTCTCCGATGATCTCTATATCTGCATCTATTGCTTTGAGCTTATTTCTTAAGTATGAAATGTACAGCCACACGACGCTTTTGTCCACGTCCTGCTCATCCTTCCAAACATTTGCAAATATCTCGTCTGTATCTAATTCCTTGCCTCCGTTAACCATCAGGAATTCCATAAGCTTAGCTTCCTGCGGAGCAAGTCTGACTGTATTCTCACTTTTCAGTTCCTGATTTGTCTTATCCAGAACAACATTTCCATATTTAAATTCTTTAGGTGCGTAATCTGCATTTCGCCTTGTAAGGGATCTTATCCTTGCAAGAAGTTCAACCATTGCAAATGGTTTGGTCAGATAATCATCTGCTCCTGCATCAAGGCCTGCGACCTTATCATCCATTTCTGATTTTGCTGTAAGAAACAGCACCGGTGTATTTATTCCCTCTTCTCTTATCTTCTTTAAGGCTGTTATACCATCCATTATAGGCATCATGATATCAAATATCATGCAGTCGTATGTACCTTCGAGTGCCTTATCTACCGCATCTCTTCCATTGTAAACAGCAGTTACGGTGTATTTTTTGTGAGTAAGGATAGCTGAAAGTGCACGAGACAGATCCTTCTCATCTTCTGCTAGTAAAATGTTCATTTAATAATTGCCTCCAAGTTTCTACAATTATGATTTTTTAATAATATCATGGATAGTCTGCATCGACAGATCGCAGGATGCCAGTTCATCGGCAACCCTCTTCAGCTCTGCCACCAGCAGCTCCTGATTTGCTATATCCTTTTTATACTTCATCTTATGCTCAAGGGAAGCCCAGGTATCCATAGCTATAGTTCTTACCTGTAGCTCCACATAATATGTTCCCGGATTATCACCATGCAGATCCGGAAGTGGAACCTTCACTGCAAGTATCATGTGATAGCTTCGGTAACCATTTGATTTTGCATGTCTTATATAATCTTTTTCATCAATGATCTCGATATTATCAAGATTTCTTATATAATCAACAACTTCAAAAACATCATCAACGAATGAGCATATAACTCTGATACCTATGGCATCCTTAACAGTAACGAGTGCGGATTCTTCATTTTCAGGAAGACCTTTTCCTCGTATCTTCTCTCTCATACTGTCATCTGATTTAATTCGATATGTGATATGTTCGAAGCCATTACTGCCCATGGTCTCGACACATTTAGCCTGATATTCATCAAGAATATCGAGCATGTTATCAAGAACTCTCTCCAGGGCCAGCTCATATATACCATAAATACTTGTTTCACTCATACTTATTTACCTTTTCTAAGAAATATACGAAAAGTATACCACATTAAAGCTTAAATTACCCTTAAAAAAATCAAAAATAAACCTGAACACTTCAAATGTTCAGGTTTACATAATATCATAAGATTGTTATCTCAGATTACTCCTTGTCACCAATAGCGAAGGAAATCTCAGCCTGGCAGGCAACCTTGCCATTTACCTTGGCAACACCCTTGCCAAATCCAAGTGGTCCTCTTCTCTCTGTGATCTCACATCTGAGTTCAAGTACATCTCCCGGCTTAACCTGCTTACGGAAACGGGCATTCTTTATACCACCGAAAAATGCAATCTTGCCCTTGAATTCCTCTGATGAAAGAATTGCAACTGCTCCGCACTGTGCAAGAGCTTCAACAATGAGCACTCCAGGCATTACATGAGCCTCAGGAAAATGTCCCTGGAAGAAAGACTCATTGACTGAGACACATTTGATACCCTCAGCCCACTGGCCTGGCTCAAAATCTGTAATCTTATCTACAAGCTGCATAGGATATCTATGAGGTATTATCTCTCTGATCTGATTTGAATCAAGTTCCATAATTAATTGTTCCTTCCGTTAATCATATATACTAAAACCAATAATCACCTATTTAAGTTTACTCATACTTCTTGAAAAGTACTGCTGCATTGTGTCCACCGAAACCAAGTGAATTTGAAAGAGCATATTTGATATCTGCATTACGTCCTTCATTTGGAACGATGTCAAGATCACATGCTGGATCAGGTGTCTTATAATTGATAGTTGCAGGAACAAATCCATCCTTAAGTGCCATTGTGGAAATGATAGCCTCTACTGCTGAAGCAGCACCAAGGAGATGTCCTGTCATTGACTTAGTTGAACTTACCATGAGTTCCTTTGCATGATCACCGAATACAGCCTTGATAGCCTTAGTTTCACCCTCATCGTTAAGATGTGTTGAAGTACCATGAGCATTAATATAATCAACAGCATTTCTATCGATGCCTGCATCCTCTACTGCACCGATCATACAAGCTGCAGCACCTGCTCCTGTTGGATCTGGAGCTGTTATATGGTACGCATCACAGCTTGCACCATAGCCAACAATTTCTCCATAAATCTTAGCTCCACGTGCCTTAGCATGCTCTAGTTCTTCAAGGATGAGAATACCTGCTCCCTCTCCCATTACAAATCCGCCTCTCTCAGCGTCAAATGGAATAGATGCACGATTTGGATCCTCAGAAGTACTGAGTGCCTGCATTACAGTGAATCCACCAACTCCCAGTTTACAGATACATCCTTCAGCTCCACCGGTTAACATAATATCCTGATAACCATCTCTTATCTTATGGAAAGACTCACCGATAGCATTGTTTCCACTGGCACATGCAGTAACAATACACTCACATACGCCCTTGAAGCCTGTATCTATAGCTATTTCACCTGCACACATATTTGAGATAGACATAGGTATAAAGAATGGTGATACTTTTTCATAACCCTTCTCTTCACCACGTAATGTCTGCTCACTTATTGTGATAAGTCCGCCGATACCTGATGATACGATAGTTCCACATCTAAAAGGATCTTCCTTCTCTATATCGATTCCACTATCCTTGATTGCTTCTCTCGCAGCGATCATACCGAACTGTGTATAACGGTCCATCTTACGAGCTTCTTTTCTATCAAGATAATCTGCAGGATTATAATCCTTAACCTCACCGGATACCTTTACCTTAAAATCAGTTGTGTCCATCTGCTTTGTAAAATCGATACCACAAACGCCATTCTTTACGCTCTCCCAGGTTTCCTCAAGATTGTGTCCGATAGGGTTAATAGTTCCAATTCCTGTAATTACAACACGTCTCATTCTTTTACTCCTATATTCTTTAATCTTTTTTTATATC
>CAMHCL010000045.1 GCA_946183625.1 uncultured Lachnospiraceae bacterium | reverse complement strand
AGAATTTTGACTGGTCGAATTTTATATTTAACTTAGTATTCTGTGCAACAACAGCAACAATCGTATCAGGAGCTATGGCAGAGAGAACAAAGTTTCTCAGCTACTGCGTATATTCAGGTGTTATTTCAGCTCTGATCTATCCGATCGAAGCACACTGGATCTGGGGCGGCGGCTGGTTAGCACAGATGGGCTTCCATGATTTCGCAGGTTCTTGTGCAATTCACATGGTTGGTGGTATCGCAGCTATAGTTGGAGCAAAGATGGTAGGACCTAGAATTGGTAAGTTTGAAAAGAATTCAAAGGGCAAAGTAGTAAAGGTAAATGCTTTCCCTGGACATAATATAGTAGTTGGTGCACTTGGTGTATTTATCCTCTGGCTTGGATGGTATGGATTCAACGGTGCAGCATGTACATCTAAGGAACAGCTTGCTTCAGTATTCGTAACAACAACAATTGCTCCTTCAGTAGCAACAGTAGTATGTATGATCTTCACATGGATCAAGTATAAGAAACCTGATGTTTCAATGTGTCTCAACGCTTCACTTGCAGGACTTGTAGCAATTACAGCTCCTTGTGATGTAACAGATGCATTTGGTGCAATAGTTATCGGTGCAGTATCCGGACTTCTGGTAGTATTCGGTGTATGGCTTCTTGATTATGTACTTCATATTGATGACCCAGTAGGTGCCGTAGCAGTTCATATGATGAATGGTATCTGGGGAACTATAGCAACTGGTCTTTTTGCTACAACTTCAGCACCTGGTAATGACAGTGTAGTTGGTCTTTTCTACGGCGGTGGATTCCATCAGTTAGGACTTCAGTTATTAGGTTTCGGAGCAGTTGCAGCATGGACAGTTGTAACAATGATAATCGTATTCGCTATCATTAAGGCTATATTTGGTCTTAGAGTTTCTGAAGAAGAAGAAATCGAAGGTCTTGATCATACAGAGCACGGTCTTGTATCTGCATATTCAGGTTTCAGTATCGTAGATATGTCTAGTGCAATGATGAGTGAAAATGAAAACACTAACCTTGGTGTTTCAGAATATGCAAATGCCAGCGAAGCTCAGAAGAAGGCTTCAGTACCTGTAGTAGATGCAACTGCTGACATGAAGGAAGCAGGAGTTATCGCAGATACAGGAATCTATAAGGTTGTTATTATCACTAAGCTTTCAAGATATGACAAGATTAAGAAAGCACTTAATGCGCTTGGTGTAACAGGTATCACAGTAACACAGGTAAGTGGATGCGGTATCCAGAAGGGAACCGGTGAGATGTACCGTGGAGTTGAGATGGACGTAACACTCCTTCCTAAGATCAAGCTTGAAGTAGTAGTAAGTGGAATTCCTGTAGACAGTGTTATCGAAACAGCTAAGGCAACTCTTTACACAGGTAAGATCGGTGATGGTAAGATCTTCGTATATCCAGTTAGCAAGGTTGTTAAGATCAGAACTGGTGAAGAGGACTACGCAGCACTTCAGGATGTAGAATAAATAACAATAAAATGTATTGACAATGCTTATACTTAAGTGGTAAAGTTTTTTCAAACCGTTGATGAAGAAGAGTAGGTATTACCTCCTTTCATACAGAGAGCTGCAGGTGGTGAGATTGCAGTGTAAAGTGTATTACTGAATGGGCTTCTGAGGGCGACTTGAATGGCACATGACAATTGGTGATAAGATGTGTGCTTAGTAGGGAAGACGGAGTGGAACCTTCGTTAATAAAGTTCAGCATATGATTGTATGCACTAAGAGGGTGATCATTCACCAAGCCGGGTGGCACCGCAGGTATAAGATTAGATTATAACCTGTCCCAGCAGTAACTACTGTGGGACAGGTTTTTTATATTTAGTTCTAAGACTCAGAACTTGTCCCGGGGGATTATATTTTAGGAGGATAAGAAAAATGTCAGAAGAAAAGAATATTCCTTACAAGATTTATCTTGAAGAAAACGAGATGCCAAAAGCATGGTACAATTTAAGAGCTGATATGAAGGTTAAGCCGGCACCACTGCTTAATCCTGGAACAGGTCAGCCACTTACAGCAGAGGAGCTTTCACCTATCTTCTGCGAGGAGTTAGTTAAGCAGGAACTTGACGAGACTACGCCATTTATAGATATTCCAGATGAAATCAGAGAATTCTATAAGATGTATAGACCATCACCACTTGTCAGAGCTTACTGCCTTGAGAAGAAGCTTGGTACACCTGCTAAGATCTATTATAAGTTTGAAGGTAATAACACTAGTGGAAGTCACAAGCTTAATTCAGCTATAGCTCAGGCTTACTATGCTAAAAAGCAGGGCCTTAAGGGTGTTACTACAGAAACAGGAGCAGGTCAGTGGGGAACAGCTCTTTCAATGGCTTGTTCATACTTTGATCTGGATTGTAAAGTATTCATGGTTAAGGTTTCCTATGAGCAGAAACCTTTCCGTAGAGAAGTTATGAGAACATATGGAGCAAGCGTTACTCCATCACCTTCAGAAACAACAGAGGTTGGTAAGAAGATACTTGCTGAGCATCCTGGAACAACAGGAAGTCTTGGCTGTGCTATTTCAGAGGCAGTAGAAGTAGCTACAAAGAATCCTGGCTACAGATATGTTCTCGGTAGTGTGCTTAATCAGGTACTCCTTCATCAGTCAGTTATCGGTCTTGAGACAAAGGCTGCACTTGACAAATATGGAATTAAGCCTGACATGATCATCGGTTGTGCCGGTGGTGGATCAAACCTTGGTGGACTTATAGCTCCATTCATGGGAGAAAAGCTTCGTGGCGAGGCTGATTACAGGATCATCGCTGTAGAGCCTGCATCATGCCCAAGCTTCACAAGAGGAACATATGCATATGACTTCTGTGATACTGGTATGATCTGTCCACTTGCTAAGATGTATACTCTGGGAAGCAGCTTCATACCTTCAGCAAACCATGCAGGAGGACTTCGTTTCCATGGTATGAGTTCTACACTTTCACAGCTTTACCATGATGGATATATGGAAGCTACAAGCGTTGAACAGACTTCTGTATTTGAAGCGGCTGAAATGTTCGCAAGAGTTGAAGGAATTCTTCCAGCACCTGAAAGCTCACATGCAATCAGAGTTGCAATTGATGAAGCACTTAAGTGCAAGGAAACAGGCGAAGAGAAGACTATCGTATTTGGCCTTACAGGAACAGGTTACTTCGATCTCGTTGCTTATGAGAAGTATAATAATGGCGAAATGACTGATACAATTCCTACAGATGAGGATATAGCAGCATCTATTGCTAAGCTTCCAAAGGTTGAAGGCTAATCGACTATTAATTTATAAAAATTTTGTCATTATCATCTTGACATTTATTTTATAAAGCTTATACTGTAAATAAGTTTAAAAAATTAATAGAGACATTAAAAGCAAAGGCGCTTCGAGTTTAGGCTCGAAGTGCCTTATTTTTTTGAAAAAAGAAATAAGAAGGAGGTCAAAATGGCAAAGTATATCTTCGTAACAGGTGGTGTTGTATCAGGTCTTGGAAAGGGAATAACCGCAGCTTCTCTTGGAAGACTTCTCAAGGCAAGAGGCCTTAAAGTCGCTGCGCAGAAGCTGGATCCTTATATAAATGTGGATCCGGGAACCATGAGTCCATATCAGCATGGTGAAGTCTATGTTACAGAAGATGGAGCCGAAACTGACCTTGATCTGGGACATTATGAGAGATTTATTGATGAGGACCTGACTAAGTACTCCAATCTGACTTCCGGAAAGGTTTACTGGAACGTACTGAATAAGGAACGACAAGGCAAATACCTAGGTTCCACAGTGCAGGTAATCCCGCATATAACTAATGAAATAAAAGAATTCGTATACAGAGTCGGTAATGAAACTGACGCTGATATAGTGATCACTGAAATAGGTGGTACCATCGGTGATATAGAGTCGCAGCCATTTATAGAAGCGGTAAGACAGATATCACTGGAGCTCCCACCTGAGGACAGCCTTTTCATCCATGTTACCCTGGTTCCGTTTTTACATGGTTCTGATGAGCATAAATCTAAGCCGACACAGCACTCTGTAAGAGAACTTCAGGGCATGGGTGTACGGCCTGACATAATCGTTCTCAGATGTGATGAACCTCTGGAAGAGTCTATATTTAAGAAGATATCCATGTTCTGTAATGTTAAGGAAGATTGTGTTATAGAGAACAGAACCCTACCTAATCTATATGAAGCCCCTCTGATGCTTGAAGATTCAGGCTTGTCACGGGTTGTATGTCGCGAGCTTGGTATAGATGCTCCTGAACCTGAACTTACAGAATGGCGTGAGCTTGTAAACAATATTGAGAAGAGTGATAAGGAAGTAACTATAGGACTTGTAGGCAAGTATGTACAGCTCCATGATGCTTATCTTTCCGTTGCTGAAGCACTTCATCATTCAGGTTACGACCTTAATGCAAAGGTGAATATCGAGTGGATTGATTCCGAAGAAATAAATAAAGAAAATATTAATGACAAATTAGCGTCCATAAGTGGTATAATCGTTCCTGGTGGATTTGGAGACAGAGGAATTGAAGGCATGATCCTTGCTGCAGAATATGCAAGAACTCATAACATTCCTTATTTCGGAATCTGCCTTGGAATGCAGATAGCAGTAATTGAATATGCGAGAAATGTGGCGGGTCTTAAGAACGCTTGTTCCGGTGAATTCCATGATGCTACTGATGTAAAGGTTATAGACTTTATGCCTGGACAGTCAGACAGCGTAGACAAGGGAGGAACACTCAGACTTGGCAGCTATCCTTGTGTTGTTACTCCAGGAACTCTTATGGATAAATGTTATGGCTCAGCAGAGATAGTGCATGAGAGACATAGACATAGATATGAGTTTAATAATGAGTATAAGGATATACTCACTGAGGCGGGACTCGTAATATCCGGACAGTCACCTGATGGCAATCTGGTGGAGACAGTGGAAGTGCCAGGCAATACATTTTACCTGGGTGTCCAGTTCCATCCGGAGTTTAAATCCCGTCCAAACCGACCGCATCCTGTATTCCGTGAGTTTGTAAAATGTGCTCTAGAAGTATAATTTTTATCAAAAAGAGGAAAGATATGGAAGCATTTAACAAAAAACTAATACTGGAAGATGGCAGCGAATATTTAGGCTATGGCTTCGGAGCTGATAAGGAAGCAGTCTGTGAGATAGTATTTAATACATCCATGGCTGGATATCAGGAGATAATCTCTGATCCTTCCTATACAGATCAGGCAATTGTGATGTCTTATCCGCTGATCGGTAATTATGGAATAACCGATGAGGATTTTGAAAGCAAGATGCTGAATCTGGGAGCTCTGATAGTACGAGAGGTTAATGATTATCCTTCGAATTTCCGATTTACTAGAACTTTATCGGAATTAATGGAAGAATCAGATGTGCCGGGAGTCTATGGTGTTGATACCAGGAAGCTGGTCAGAACTATAAGGGACAAGGGTTCTATGAAGGTTCTGATAACTGACATAAGCGTTTCAACTGAGGAAGGACTGGAGAAGCTTAAGGCTACTGAACTGAGACGTGATCAGGTAAAGCGATGCAGCTGCAGGAAGAGATGGTATTCCAGAACATCTAATCATAAATACAATGTAGTCGCGATCGACTGCGGTATGAAGATGAATATAGTGAGGGAGTTAAATGCTCATGGCTGTAATGTAACAGTTGTTCCTTACAATACAGAAGCTTCTGAAATTATAGCAATGAATCCGGACGGAGTATTCGTATCAAATGGTCCGGGTGATCCGGAGGATGTACCTGAAGTTATTGAAACACTGAAGGCGCTGAAGGATAAGCTTCCACTGTTTGGTATATGCTTAGGACATCAGTTAATAGCCCTGTCCTATGGTGCAAAAACATATAAACTTAAGTTTGGTCATCGAGGAGGAAATCATCCTGTAAAGGATCTGGCTACTGGCAAGATTGAGATAACCAGCCAGAATCATAGTTATGCAGTAGATGAAGAATCCTTGAAGGGTACCGGTCTTGAGGTTTCCCATATAAACCTTTTGGATGGTACTGTGGAGGGACTTAGCTCTGAAGATGGCAGAGTGTTCTCTGTGCAGTATCATCCGGAAAGTGCCCCGGGACCACAAGACAGTAAGTACCTGTTTGACAGATTTATATCAAATTTAAGTTAAAGTTTATCATCGGAAGAGGGAATACGAGAGATGCCAAAGAGAAATGATATACATAAGATATTAGTTATAGGTTCAGGACCGATCGTTATCGGTCAGGCTGCAGAGTTTGATTATGCCGGTACACAGGCGTGTCTGGCACTGAAAGAGGAAGGCTATGAGGTTATCCTTGCCAATTCAAATCCTGCTACCATTATGACAGATACAATGATTGCAGATAAGGTTTATATGGAGCCACTTACATTGGAATATCTGGCCCGTATATGCCGTTATGAGAGACCGGATGCCATAGTTCCAGGAATAGGAGGACAGACAGGCCTTAACCTTGCTATGCAGCTCAATGATAAGGGCGTTCTTGAGGAGTGTGAGATAGAACTTCTGGGAACAGATGCCGCAAGTATAAGATGTGCAGAGGATAGAGAAGAATTTAAGGAATTATGCGAGAAGCTGGGAGAACCTGTTGTTCCATCTGAGATAACCTATTCTGTTGAAGAAGGCCTTAAGGCTGCAGAGGATATAGGCTATCCTGTAATCCTCAGACCTGCATTTACCCTTGGTGGAACAGGTGGTGGATTTGCTGATAATCCGGAAGAGATGGCAGAGATGATGAAGAATGCTCTGGCACTTTCTCCTGTACATCAGGTGTTAGTTGAAAAGAGTATCAAGGGATATAAAGAAATTGAATATGAAGTAATGAGGGATGCAAATGATACAGCCCTTGTTGTATGTAACATGGAGAATCTGGATCCGGTAGGAATTCATACAGGTGACTCCATTGTTGTTGCACCTAGCCAGACGTTGACTAACAAGGAATATCATATGCTTCGTGACAGTGCCCTGAAGATCATCAGAGCACTTGGAGTAGAGGGTGGCTGTAACTGTCAGTTCGCTCTTGATCCACAGTCATTTGATTATTACGTAATAGAGGTTAATCCTCGTGTTTCCAGATCATCAGCACTTGCATCAAAGGCCAGCGGATATCCTATTGCCAGGGTTTCTGCTAAGATCGCAGTGGGAATGAATCTGGATGAGATTCAGCTTGCAAATACACCTGCATGCTTCGAACCAGCACTTGATTATGTGGTTACGAAGATGCCAAGGTTCCCATTTGACAAGTTTACCCTCGCGTCAAATGTACTCTCTACCCAGATGAAGGCTACAGGAGAGACAATGAGCGTCGGAAGAACATTTGAAGAGAGCCTTCTCAAGGCTATCAGATCTCTGGAGGATGGTAAAAATCATATACATCTGGAGAAGTTCGATGTTAAGAGCCTCTCTGATAAGCCGGAACCAGAGAATAGGAAGGAAGCTATAGATAAGCTCCTGGATTATATAGAAGACGGAACTGACGACCGTATATATGCTATATCACAGCTGATATGGCTTGGTGTGGATCTCCAGGTTATCATGAACAGAACAGGTATTGATATGTTCTTCCTGGATAAGATCAACAACATAGTTCAGTTTGAGAAGACGCTGGAGAAGGCGGCAGGAGAAGGCTCGTCAGAATTAGACAAGGAAACACTTTATGCCGCAAAGAAGATGGGATTCTCTGATTCATACATTGCTGAGCTGACAGGATTAAGTGAGGATGATATCTGGAACCTCAGAAAGAAATATGACATAAAGCCTGTATATAAGATGATCGATACTTGTGCAAGCGAGTTTGAAAGCTATGTTCCTTACTTCTATTCAACTTATGAGGAAGAGAATGAATCTGTAGTTTCTGATAAGAAGAAGATAATAGTTCTGGGCTCGGGACCTATTCGTATCGGACAGGGTGTAGAGTTTGATTATTCTACTGTTCATGCTGTAAGGACCATACATGAAACAGGCTATGAAGCTATAGTTATCAATAATAATCCGGAAACGGTTTCAACCGACTATACAACAGCAGATAAGCTTTACTTCGAACCTCTGACAGTTGAGGACATAATGAACATCATTGATCTGGAGAAACCTGAGGGAGTTATAACAACCCTTGGCGGACAGACAGCGGTTAATCTTGCAGAGCCGCTTACAGCCAGAGGTGTAAAGATAATAGGCACTGACTGCGAAGCTATATTTAAGGCAGAGGACAGAGATGCATTTGAAAATGTGATCGTGAGTCTGGATATTCCTCATCCAAAGGGAGTTGCTGTAACAGACATAGAGAGTGGAGTTGCAGCTGCTGAGAAGATTGGTTATCCGGTATTGGTAAGACCTAGCTTCGTTCTTGGTGGTCGTGCTATGGAAATCGTGGCAAATGAGGAAATGCTGAGACATTACCTGAAGACTGCTGTTGAGGTTGATGAGGACAGACCTGTACTGGTTGATAAATATATAGTTGGTAAGGAAGTTGAGGTTGATGCTATCTCTGATGGAACAGATGTATTCCTTCCGGGAATCATGGAGCTGGTTGAGAGGACCGGTGTTCATTCGGGAGACAGCACCAGTGTATATCCACCTTATTCAATATCAGAGAAGGTCAAGGCCACTATATTTGAATACACAACCAAGCTGGGAATTGGAATAGGCATCAAGGGACTGTTCAATATACAGTTCATAGTTGATGGAGATGAAAATGTATATATTATCGAGGTCAATCCTAGAGCGTCAAGAAGTGTACCATTCCTGTCTAAGTCTACTGGATACTCGCTGGTAGATATAGCTACAAAGGTTATGCTGGGACATAGCCTTAAGGAGCAGGGATATGTAGGTATGGCTGAAGAGGGCGGTGCCAAGAGAGAGATGCTTCGTGAGAAGGGTCAGAGCTCTGCCAAGTTCTGGTATGTAAAGGCACCTGCATTCTCATTTGCCAAGCTTAATGGTATGGATGCATATCTGTCACCTGAGATGAAGTCCACAGGTGAAGCTATTGGATACGATAAGAGCTTAAAGAGAGCATTTTATAAGTCTCTCCAGGCATCAGGAATCAAGATGAAGGAGTACGGAACTGTACTTGTTACTCTTGCTGATGAGGATAAGGAGGAAGCACTTCCTCTTGTACAGAGATTCTATGAGCTGGGATTCAATATAGAAGCTACTGTTGGTACTGGAGAATTCCTTAAGGAACATGGTATAAGGACACGTATCAGAGGCAAGCTCAGTGATGGAAGTGATGAGGTTCTCCGTTCTATAGAGGCGGGTTATGTAAGTTATATTATCAATACCAGAGCCATACTTTCAGGTATTCATTACCAGGATGGTGTAGAGATAAGAAGATGTGCCATCATGAATGGTGTTACGATCTTTACTTCTCTTGATACTGTTAGAATACTTCTGGATGTTCTGGAGGATATTACACCACGTATAGCAACGATATAATGTGTAATAGATGTATGTAGATTCAGAAAGGGTTTAATGATGAATTATACAGAATCAGAAATAATGGAATATATCGAAGAGGAAGATGCCAAGTTTATCAGGCTTGCTTTTCGTGACGCATTTGGAGCACAGAAGAATATATCTGTAATGCCAAGTGAGATACATAAAGCATTTAAAGAGGGCATTGCTATTAATGCTAAGTCCATCAGAGGATTTGATACAAGTGAAGAGGCAACCCTTTATCTTAAGCCGGATCCTGCAACTCTGTCAGTTCTACCATGGAGACCTGATTCGGGCAGAGTTCTTAGGATGTTCTGTGATGTGTGTAAAGCAGATGGTACACCATTTGAGGCAGATACAAGGAATATACTTAAGGATGCTGTGGCTGCAGCAGAGAAGGCTGGGATTGAGTTTAAATTTGGTTCAGAGATGGAATTCTATCTCTTCAAGACAGATGATGAGGCTAATCCTACCAAGATTCCATATGATGAAGCGGGCTATATGGATATAGCTCCACTTGACAGAGGAGAAAATATCAGACGAGAGATATGCCTTACCATAGAAGAGATGGGACTTACTCCGGAACGTTCTCACCATGAGAGAGGTCCGGGACAGAACGAGATAGATTTTCATTATGGAAAGCCACTTAAGGCTGCAGATCAGATAACAACATTTAAGATGGTTGTTGCTACAGTTGCGGACAGGAATGGTCTCTATGCAGACTTTTCTCCAATGCCGCTTTCTGATAAGCCGGGAAACGGATATCACATTAATATCTTCGCGAAGGATAGTGAAGGAAATGATGTGGTAAAGCAGGCAGCTGCAGGTATTATGGCGAAGATCAAGGATATCACTATCTTCTTGAACCCTACAGATGCATCATATAACAGACTTGGTAACAGCACCGCTCCTGATAAGATCAACTGGTCTAAAACAGGCGGTTCTGAATTAATGTACATAGATGATATCAATGGCAAGACAAGGGCTGAACTGCGTTCGCCTGATGCCCACAGTAATCCATATCTGGCATATGCTCTTCTTATCTATGCAGGCCTTTATGGTATTGAGAATAAGCTGAGCCTTCCTGAGGAAGTTACAGATGACAGCGGACTTCTTCCTAAGTCAAGAAGAGAAGCTATGAAGATGGCTGCAGGCAGCGATTTTATTAAAGGTATTCTACCTAAGGCGATTATTGATAAGTACATTTCATAATATGAGTAATACACTATGAAAGACAAGTCTATTAACAGATATTCGGTACTGATAGTATCGTCATCTGAACAATTTAATATGCTGGTCAAGAAGGTTCTGCCGGATAGAAGATTTGATGTTATAGAGGTCCGTAAGAGCGCATCCTCCGCCAGACGAGAACTTCTGGTGAGAGAGTATGATATAGTTATCATTAATGCACCTCTTTCTGATGGTATGGGAACAGATTTTGTCATGGACATAGTTGATAAACATAGTTCGGGTATTATCTTCGCCGTTCCTTCAGAGATTTATGGAAATGTAAATGACCACCTTATAGAGTATGGTGCACTTACCATATCAAAGCCTCTAAAGGTGGATGAACTTGAACGCATGATCAAGCTTCTCATCGCTATGAATGACAGACTGCGTAAAATTCAGAAGAAACTCCATAGTCTGAATGAGAAGATGGAAGAGCTGAAGGTTATCAGCCGTGCCAAGATAATGCTTGTGGAAAAGGGTATGACAGAAGCGGAAGCTCATGAGCATATAATCAGAGAAGCTATGAACTCCGGCCTGACGAAGAGACAGGTCGCTGAAGAAATAATAGATGATTAATCCTCACTTGTTCTTTTAGACAGTACCTGCATGAGATAGAACACTCCGGGACATATCATTACGATCCATTTTAAGTTAAGCAGCATATTGGCTGCGGCCGGTCTGGTAGTCTGGGACAGAGTCTCATACAGATTATCAAATGTATTGCTGCCGAAGATACTATAGATCTCCTCGTACATAATACTGGAGGATTTAGTCATCAGTATTATATTTATTACCAGAGTGATCACGAAGAAAATGATAGTCCACAGGTTAGGAAAATCGCATTCCATCATATTGGCTAGTATGACTAAACCTGCGAAATAGAAGATCATATAA
>CAMHCL010000044.1 GCA_946183625.1 uncultured Lachnospiraceae bacterium | reverse complement strand
AGATCTCAACACGCATCTGAACACGAAGCTTAGCATCAAGGTTTGAAAGAGGCTCATCCATAAGGAATACCTTTGGCTCACGAACGATAGCACGTCCCATGGCAACTCTCTGTCTCTGACCACCTGAAAGAGCCTTTGGCTTACGATCAAGAAGGTGCTCGATCTCAAGGATCTTAGCAGCTTCATGAACCTGCTTGTCAATCTTCTCCTTTGGAACCTTTCTCAGCTTAAGACCGAATGCCATGTTGTCATAAACTGACATATGAGGATACAGAGCGTAGTTCTGGAATACCATCGCAATATCTCTGTCCTTAGGCTCGATATCATTTACGAGCTTATCTCCGATCCAGAGCTCACCAGAACTGATGTCCTCAAGACCAGCGATCATTCTAAGTGTTGTTGACTTACCACAACCTGAAGGTCCAACGAAGATAACGAACTCTTTATCCTGGATATCAAGATTGAAGTCCTTAACAGCATTGAAGCCATTTGGGTAAATCTTATAAATGTTCTTAAGTTGTAAACCAGCCATTTTTTTTCCTCCTATAGCCTAGTTTTATTTTCATTTTTTATATATCTTTCGTATATAACCTTAGATATAATAACCTTTTTTGTTATTTTAAACTATATCTATGTTATATAAAGAATTTTGAAAACTTTTGGTCAAATTGCACATTGCATATTAAAAACTATGAATTTTTACCAAAAATCAAAGGCTATAAAACCTCTATTCAAGGGTAGTTTTGTGATACTTTCACCAAAATATTGATACTTTATCCTACTGTCCGGACACAATATCGTTATATGTACCAATTATTACGAAGATTTTTATGCCATCTTTCTCAACATCTGTGTTAATATTGGCGCCATCGCCCACTTCGCTGGTGGCTCCTGACACTGCCGACATGATATCATCCGCATTCAGTCCCTCTCCAATCACAACTTTGGAGGTTGTAACACCACCATCGGTGTAATTACCAGTAGATACATTTGTATAACCAAGGGCCTCTATCTTGGTCTTCCATGCTGCTGCTAGTCCAGCAACCTCAGTACCGTTCATAACAAGCACTGGCACACTGTGATCAGGCTCCGCTGCAACTGTATTCTCAAACAATACATCCTCTGCCTCCGTGCTGGCCGCCTCCGTGGTATCTTCCGAACCCTGGGCCGTAAGCAGATCGTCTGTCTGAGTATCAGAAAGCATAGCCTCATCCGATACATTATCCTTCTCAGCTGCTTTTGCGCTGTGAACCTGCTTAATTAGCACAACTGTGAGGCCGATTATAACAACTCCAAGTATCAGGACTATTGCTCTAAGGAAATATGATAAGAACACATATGCCCTGCTTCTCTTCTTTTTCTTTGCCATATACATCCTCCGTTTCGTCGACAATATATACAAATTGTGACACAAACAAAACCTCTAAAAGTATATCAAATGCCGTATATTTTTTCAATATGGAGCTCATATCAGAGGGGTATACATCAAAAAAAGCCGGGATATAAATCCCGGCTCATAAACTAGCCATACTTATTACCTGGTAAAGTCCAGTATGCCTATGCCAACGTATGCACAAGCATGGCACTCATTTGTATTAGCCTCTGCAGAAACATCACTTGATGCACCTAAAATTATACAAAATGCCCATTTGCCGCCAGCTACTAACTCAAGCTCTTCCTCTGAAATCTCACCCATCTGACTTTTAAGCTCCACAACTTCGTCATATGTAAATGGTGCTCCACATCCTTCTGCAACCGGAGCTATTACTTCCTCAAAGAAAGCTCTCTCATCAGCTTCCTTTCCCATGTGAACATAGGCCTCTGAAGATGCCTTGATCTTATCTCTAAGTTCAGCGTCACTTTGTAACATTTCCTCAAATTTCTTAATATTCTCTTTTGCCATTTTTTCTTTCCCCTTCTTTTTTAAATAGTTTTCTGCCGGCCTGATCTTACCGCATCAATACCAACATAATATATTTTATATGTATCACATTATATACACAACAGAAAAGAAAAATTCGACAATTATAATATGTTTTTTCACACCTAACAAAACTTGCAAAGAAATGTATAGAGCTTTAAAATGTGTATATAAGCTTAAATATACGGAGAACTATATGAAATCAATACTTATTACCGGTGCATCCCGCGGTATCGGCCGTGCAACCGCTGTTAAGGCTGCCGCAACCGGACAATATGACAGAATAATCATCAATTGCAGACAGGACAATGCAATGCTGGAACAGACAGCAAAGCAGATGAGAGCGGCATGGGGAATGAATGCCTCCAATTCAGCAGATCAATCGCCATCATCCGAGTCAAACGGCGGCGGGATCATTACCTCAGTGGGTGACCTGGCCGACATCAGCTACGTAGAGAAGCTGCATGAGGAAGTCGGAGGAATAGATGTTATCATCAACAATGCCGCAATCTCAAAGGTCGGTCTCTTCATAGATATGACACCTGAGGAATGGCGAGAGATTCTGGATACGAATCTCACATCTATATATAATGTCTGCCATACATTTATACCGGATATGATCAAAGAGCATGATGGGATCATAGTAAATGTATCGTCAGTATGGGGAATAAGTGGTGCATCTTGCGAGGTTGCCTACAGCACAGTAAAGGGTGCCGTCAATACATTTACCAAGGCTCTGGCCAAGGAGCTGGCGCCAAGCAACATCCGGGTAAATGCAATCGCACCGGGAATCGTAGATACAGAAATGAATGCACACCTCAGCAAGGAAGAGCTTGCAGGCGTCTGCGACGAGGTTCCGATGGGCAGAATGGCTGAACCGGACGAAATAGCCGATGCCATTATGAAGATAGTTGATATGCCGGCCTATATGACGGGGGAAGTCATCAAGATGGATGGCGGCTGGCAGTAATTAATATAGCCGGGGGGATAATGCCCCAGGAAGCTAAATCATACTAACGGAAGGTAGAAAACTATGGGCGATGTATATGTGGAGTTTTTTTCAGAAGAAGCTTTGGAAAATGTAATGTGTCTTCTTACCTATAAACCTGAACGGGTGGTTTATCTGGGACACAAATTTACCATGCTTACCCGAAAGATTAACAGCTTGAAGAAGTTTGCAAAGCAGGTATCGCCGGACACTGTCCTGGAATTCATAGAGGCTCCTCGTAACGACCTGGATGCCTGTATAGAAGCTCTGGAGAGCGTAGCCGAGAGGTATCCTGACGCTTACTACGAACTCACGGGTGGCGGTGAAATGTTCCTCATAGCCTTTGGCTTTGTAAGCACTATGAAGCCTTTTAAAACGCTGAGGATCGATCCTTTCACCAGCCTCGAGGTAGATATGGATGAAATGGGCATCCAGACCAAACAGAAGGATATAGCCTGCATGACCGTGAAGAACAACATAACTCTTCACGGCGGAACACTTACAAATCAGACAGGCAATTATTCTGTATGGAGATTTACGGATGATTTCAAGAAGGATATCAGAGATATATGGGAAATAGCTAAGTCTCTTAAATCCAGATGGAACAGATACTGTGCCGTTATAGAGGATGTCCTTAAGTCATTTCCTGCTGATGAAGATGGATTTTACAGACTTCCTAAGTCTACGATTGGGGACGCTGTGGAACTCTTCAATCTCCTGAACAGAGCGGGAATGATGAAGGAATATAAGATTCTTCCAAAGAGAGTGGAATTCAAATTCAAGAATGATGACATTCGAAAGATAGTTACTAAGACGGGCAATATCCTGGAGCTTCACGTATATGAAGTAGCCTCCAGAAAACCTGAGATATTCAATGATGAGGTAATCGGAGCCGTTATAGACTGGAATGGTGAGAAGAAGCCTGAAGAAAAGGAAGCTTACGCAGAGCAGTACAGAAGATATATGAATGCAACCTACGATACCATCAATGAGATTGATGTAATCCTTATGAGAGGCTGCATCCCGACATTTATCTCCTGTAAGAGTGGAAAGGCCAGCAGCAATTCCCTCCATGAGCTTCAGACCGTAACTCACAGGTTTGGAGGAATCTACGCCAAGAAAGCGCTGGTCATGGCTCAGTCCTGTGATAAGTCCGATACAGGTTCATCCTTCTTCAAGCAGCGTGCCAAAGAGATGGATATCTGGGTTATTGATAATGTATATAACATGAGCGATGAAGAGCTTCTGAAGAGGCTCATCAAGATTCAGGGCAACGACTAAAATTTTAAAGAAAAGAGTCCCCACAGCACATGGGTATTTGTGAAATGTGCTGCGGGGACTCTTTTCTTTTATAAATCTAAACCTTGTACCTCTAATCGTACTTCGATATTTATCCCTGCTTCGGAGGCACTCCTCCGCTCTTCTCGATGCTCAGGTTCGCGAACTTGGTGTACTTACTGATCCAAGCTAGCTCGATAGGTCCTGTAGAACCATTTCTCTGCTTAGCTATGATGATCTCAGCTACACCTGGCTTCTCTGTTGTCTCAGGGTTGTAGTAATCATCTCTGTATATGAACATAACAACGTCGGCATCCTGCTCGATGGCACCTGACTCACGGAGGTCGGCCAGTACTGGCTTGTGATCCGGTCTGGAATCAACTGCACGGCTCAGCTGTGACAGTGCTATTACAGGAACATCCAGCTCTCTTGCAATAGACTTAAGTGCTCTTGATACCTCTGCTATGAACAACTGTCTTGATTCAACTTTTCCAGCTGCTGTCATCAGCTGCAGGTAGTCGATGATTATAAGTCCTATATCCTCCTGCTGCTTCAGCTTACGGCACTTGGAACGCATTTCTGAAACTGTGATTGCTGAATTATCCATGATAAATATTGGAGAATTCGCAATATTATTTGTACTCTCTATGATCTTGGTCCAGTCACCATCCTTCAGGTCACCGGTCTTGATGCTCTTTGCATCTACCATAGAGTCTACAGCTATAAGACGTGTTACCAGCTGCCTGGAGCTCATCTCCAGGGAGAACATAGCTACCGGTATACGTTCCTTGTAAGCTACATGATGAGCTATATTAAGGACAAACGCAGTCTTTCCCATGGACGGACGGGCTGCAACCAGGATAAGCTCTCCACCATGCATACCTGTAAGCATGTTGTCCAGCTCCTTGAATCCGGTTCTGAGACCATTTACACGGCCTCTGGTCTTTGTAGCTGCTTCTATATCACCAATAACATCAACCACTACCTGGCGGATGTTATCGAAATCATTCTTTCCACTTCTTCCCTGAACCAGGGTAAACATATCCTGCTCGGCTGTTTCTAATATCTCATCAACCTCGCCCTTTTCCTCATAAGCCATCTTCATATGGTCTTCTGAGGCTTTTATGAGTTTTCTGAGATATGACTTGTTTCTGATGATCTCCGCATAGTTTTTAGCAAATGCAGAAGTCTGAGTATCTGCGAGGATCTCACCTAAATAGCCGAGTCCCGTTATCTCCTCAGGCAGTCCCATCTGCTTCAACTTCTCGCCAAGGAGTATCTCATCTACAGCTTTGCCCTCGTTATACAGACTTACAATAGCCTCATACAAATAACCATACTGGGCATTGTAAAAGTCTTCTTTGTTTATCACAGCGCTGACTTCGGATATAGCTTCCCTATCCATAAGCATAGAGGCGATAACGCCTCTCTCTGCTTTGTCGTCATGGGGTTTTATCCTCTTAACAACGTTTTCACCTTCTGCCATAACATGACTCCTACTTTTCAACTACATCTAGAAGCACTTCACCAGTAACCTGTGGGTGAAGCTTTATCTGTATCTGATATCCACCTAAAGACTTGATTGGATCCTTTACTATTATCTTCTTCTTATCTACTTCTATTCCAAGCTGTTCCTTGATAACCTCAGCTATCTCCTTTGAAGAAACTGAACCAAATATCTTACCATTATCACCTGTCTTTACAGGAACAGTGATCTTCTTCTCCTTGAGCTCTTCCTTAAGAGCTTCTGCAGCCGCAAGCTTCTCAGCTGCAACCTTGTCATCGTTCTGCTTCTTAAGCTTCAGATTGTTCATATTTTCAGGTGTCATCTCAACTCCCAGTCCCTTTGGAAGCACGAAGTTTCTTGCATAACCCTGATTTACTTCAACTATATCACCCTTCTTACCAAGTGATTTTACATCCTGTGTCAGTATTACTTTCATTTATATAAATCTCCTTATTATTCTTCTTTTTTGGCACTGCCAATTCTTTACAGATCACCTTCTGAGTACATCTGTCTAAGAGAACCCTTCAGTTCTCTGAAGAAATCATCCTTCTTTCTGCCTTCAAGCTGAGCGCCTGCTACGGTTGCATGACCGCCGCCGCCCCATTTCTCCAGGATAACCTGAACATTGATCTCGCCGGTGGAACGACCTGATACATAGAGAATACCATCTAAGCCCTCTGTAACAACGAATGATGCCTTGATATCTACTACATTCAGAAGTTCATTTGCCACCTTGGCAACTGCTATGGTAGGCGCTTCCTTCATCTTCTCGTCTGACTCAACATAGGAAAGTGCAAAGACATCCATGAATACCTCTGCATTTGCGATACCCTGAGCCTGCTCCTTCATAACATCAATTGAGCTTCGGAACATTTTACGAACTCTGGTAACATCTGCGCCGTTCTTTCTAAGATAAGAAGCAGCTTCAAATGTCCTGACACCGGTTTTGTTCAGGAAGTTATCTGTATCGATAAGTATTCCGGCATACATGGCGTCAGCTTCTTGAGTTCTGAGCTTAGGATTCCTTGACACGTACTGGTACATTTCAGCGATCATCTCACATGCAGATGATGCGAAAGGCTCGATGTATGACAGAGTTGTTTCACTGATGGATTCACTGGTCTGACGATGATGGTCGAAAATAACCACTGTGGAAACCATGGAAAGCAACTCCTCGCACTCAGTCATGCTAGGCTTATTTACATCGCACACAACAACCATGGTATCGTTATTAACCTGAGCGATGGCCTCGCTGCTCTTCAGGAATACACCTTCGTAATTTATACCATTGGCAAATGTATTGTATAGCGGCCTTATGGCATCAGTAACCTCATTCAGGACCACGTATGACTTCTTGCCCAGAGTCGTGGCAAGTCTGTAAATACCCATGGCTGAACCAAATGCATCGGCATCCGGTCTCTTATGAGCCATGATAATAACATTATCCTTGCTCTGAAGAAGTTCTTCAAATGCCTGAGCCTTAACTCTGGCCTTAACTCTCGTAGTCTTCTCAGTTCCTGCACTCTTACCACCAAAATAAGTAACCTTGTCGTCTATCTTAATGGCAACCTGGTCACCGCCACGGCCCAATGCAAGACCTATGGCCGTTCTGGCATTCTCATATGAGTTAGTGAAACTGTTAGTATCCATGGACGACTCAGAACCGATACCGATACTGAGTGTCATGTTGATATCATTTCCTACATTAATGTTCTTTACTTCTTCAAGAAGGGAGAATCTGTCCTTCTTAAGAGTATCCATATACTTCTGTCTGAAAACGAAGAAGTATTTGTCGTTCTCTATATGCTTTACGATAGCGTCGATGTTGTTCAGATACATGTTGATTTTTCTATCAACAAGGGCTGTAAGGATGGAGTGCTTTACGTCCTCCAGTGAGTCCATAACCTCATCATAGTTATCGATATAAACCAGACCAGCGTAGAGCTTCTGATCAATAGCATACTTCTCATACTTTCTGAGGTCGGTAACATCGAAAAGATACATAGCTATAACCACATCTCCTTCGCTATGATCTATACCGTCATCCTCAAAAACGCTGCCAAGGTCTATGTCCTTAGTCTCAATCCTGTACACCTTATCCCCATGCTCTACTTCGACTATGTTTTCGAAAGCATTCTGAAGGACATCATTGGTGATTTCAGGGAAATAGTACTCAATACTCTTTCTGAGCCTCTTGGACCTATGTACCTCTATCACGTCATGGAACATATCATTAGCCCATAATATCTGAGCATCCTGATCCAGGATTGCGTAAGGTACATCCAGCTCACGGAGGAGTTCCTTCTGAACCTTGCCATGCTCCATGGAGTAATCCATAAGAGTCCTGCTGATCTCAGGTGATATCCTGAAAAATGTAATGACAGCAATAAGCATATATACGCCGAGAATTATAAGGGTAGCAATACCCTCCGGTGATTCTGTACCAAACAGATATACGCTTACGCCCATCAAAACAAGCGCCATGACTATTGGCAGGAACATGATCAGCTGTATTCTCTTTTTTACATCATTGTTCTTCATCTTATTATGATAACTGTGCTATACGACTTGTAACCTGGTCGTATGTCTCCTTATACTTCTGCAATTTAGCCTTTTCTTCATTAACCTTAGCCTCAGGAGCCTTGTTAACGAAGTTAGGATTATTCAGCATTCCTTCGCCACGCTTAATCTCACCCTCGAGACGAGCCTTCTCTTTATTAAGTCTTTCAAGCTCCTTCTCAACGTCAACGAGCTCAGCAAATGGAATATATATAACTGCATTGTGGATGACTGCAGATACTGCATCATCATCTATTCCTGTCTTGTCAGCCTGTACATTTACCTCGCTGGCATAGCACAGAGTTCCAAAGAAGGATGTACTATCCTCAAATACCTTGCGGATATCTTCCTTGTCTGAAACCACATAAACTGCAGCCTTCTTTGAAGGTGGAACGTTCATATCTGTTCTCACAGTTCTGATGGATCTTACAGCATCCTTGATTATATCTACATTACGCATCTCTTCTGTGAAATCTCTTGCTTCCTCAGCTACTGGCCATGGAGCTATCATGATAGACTCCTCTCCTGTAAGAGTACAGAAGATCTCTTCTGTAACAAATGGCATGTATGGATGAAGCAGCTTAAGTCCAATTGAAAGAACTTCCTTAAGTGTCCAGAGTGCAGCTGCCTTTGTAGTGTCATTCTCAGCCCAGAGTCTTGGCTTAACCATCTCTATGTACCAGTCGCAGAACTCATCCCACAGGAAGTTGTGAATCTTATCTGCAGCAACACCCAGCTCGTACTTCTCCATATTGTCTGTTACGTCACGAACCAGTTCATTTGCCTTTGCAACGATCCACTTGTCAGCCATAGTAAGGTCGGCCAGCGTTACATTTGATATTTCTTCATCTGACACACCGGCGTTGTCCATATTCATCATTATGAAACGTGATGCGTTCCAGATCTTGTTAGCGAAATTACGGCTTGCCTCAACTCTTTCCCAATAGAATCTCATATCATTTCCAGGTGCATTACCTGTGATAACAGTGAATCTGAGGGCATCGGCTCCGTACTTATCAATTACTTCAAGAGGATCAATACCATTTCCAAGAGACTTACTCATCTTACGTCCCTGATCATCACGGATAAGACCATGGAAAAGAACTGTATGGAAAGGAATCTCTCCTGTCTGCTCAAGTGATGAGAATACCATTCTGATAACCCAGAAGAAGATGATGTCGTAACCAGTTACGAGAACATCTGTTGGGAAGAAGTACTTGAAGTCTTCTGATTCTGTATCTGGCCAGCCAACTGTTGAGAATGGCCACAGTGCTGATGAGAACCATGTATCAAGTGTATCTTCATCTCTCTTCAGATTCTTGCTCTGGCACTTAGGACATGAGCATGGCTCTTCCATCTCAACGATGGTCTCACCACAATCCTGACAGTACCAGGCTGGTATTCTGTGTCCCCACCACAGCTGTCTTGATATACACCAGTCACGGATGTTATCAAGCCAGTTATAGTAAGTCTTATTCATTCTTTCTGGAACAAGACGGATTCTGCCATCCTCAACTGCCTTCTTTGCAGGGATAGCCATATCACTCATCTTTACGAACCACTGAGGCTTAACCAGTGGCTCAACTGTAGTACCACATCTGTCGTGAGTACCAACCATATGTGTATGAGGAACAGTCTTAACAAGAAGTCCCTGTGCTTCAAGGTCTTCCAGAACTGCCTCTCTTGCTTCATATCTATCCATTCCGTCATAACGGGTTCCTGGACAATTGATTGTAGCATCATCATTCATGATATTGATTTCTTCAAGATCATGACGCTTACCAACTTCAAAGTCGTTAGGGTCGTGAGCAGGTGTAATCTTAACGCAGCCTGTTCCGAACTCCTTATCTACATATGAATCTGCAACAACAGGTATCTCTCTGTTAACAAGTGGAAGAAGCAGAGTCTTTCCAACGATATCAGCATATCTCTCATCCTCCGGATTAACTGCAACTGCAGTATCACCCAGCAGAGTCTCAGGACGTGTAGTAGCTATCTCTACGAAACGGCCCTCTTCTCCAACCACTGGATAATTGATGTGCCAGAAATGTCCTTCCTGCTCCTCGTGCTCAACCTCAGCATCTGATATAGATGTCTGACATACAGGGCACCAGTTAACTATACGAGATCCTTTATAAATCCAGCCCTTATCATAGAGCCTCTTGAATACAGTATTAACGGCCTTGTTATTGCCCTCATCCATTGTGAAACGTTCTCTGTCCCAGTCAGCAGATGAACCAAGTCTCTTCAGCTGGTTAACAATACGTCCGCCGTACTCTTCACGCCACTCCCATGCACGCTTAAGGAAGCCTTCACGACCCAGATCTTCCTTGTTTATTCCCTGTTCCTTGAGAGTATTGATGATCTTTACCTCTGTAGAAATAGCTGCATGGTCAGTTCCTGGCTGCCACAGTGCATTATATCCCTGCATTCTCTTCATACGAATAAGAATGTCCTGCATAGTATTATCCAGGGCATGTCCCATGTGAAGCTGTCCAGTTATATTTGGAGGTGGCATCACGATAGTGAAAGGTTTCTTGCTCCTGTCCACCTCTGCATGGAAGTATTTGTTATCCTCCCATTTTTTGTACAATCTCGCCTCAATTTCTTCCGGGTTATAATTCTTTTCCAGTTCCTTACTCATGTTTTCGTTTTCCTCATTCTATATTTTCTATAATAATGACCTTCTAGCTTGACGCCACAGTGCCATGCAGGCACCATCGTGCCTACATGGCACTGTGGCTTGCTGGTCGCTTCGCTCCGCACGATTTGCGTAGCAAATCGTGGTCTAAATCGTGGTCTTAAATAGCCTGCTCTCTAAAATCATCCTTCAACTCGCCAAGGATTATATCCATTCTCTTGTCGTAGTCAGTCATATCCTTGTTCATCTTGTTGTAGGCTGCTCTCTGGAGCATGGAGAATATGGTCATCTCCCTGACGTCGTCCTTGGACTCGCCAATTTCTTCCATGATATCCTCGAAGTAATCCTCTGTCAGGCCTCTGGTTCTAATTTCTTCCCTGAGAGTCGCAGTATCCTCAGTGATCGCCACTATATAGAAATAGCTTCTAAGGGATTCCGGATTCTGGTTCAGGTCATATGCCTTCAGGAAGAAGTCCTTAGCCACCTGGATATCCATGTTATTTGCAGCTGCTACAGCTCTGTTATGATAGATATTTCCTAAGAATCCAGGATCGGTATTCTCATCGGTTTCATCGATGATATCATCGTAAAATGTAGCGGCTTTAATATATCTTCTGTATGCCAGATAACCATCAGCCTTGAGCTTTGCTCTCTGGAGCTTGCCCAGCTTGCGGTACTTCTGCCATGCGGAAGCATAAGTCTTGATTTCTTCAGGAGTATAGTAATCTCCTTCGTTCAGTATCTCTATAAGCAGATCCTGAGCATAGGTAGTCTTGTTCATAAGACCCACCAGCTTGTCAGCCAGCTCTTCCATCCCCAGTTCTTCCCTGATCCAGTTAAAGAGCTTATCTGACAGAGCAGACTTGCTTATAAGCACTGTATTATTATAAATGTAGAAGCACAGCTCCTCATATGTATATATCTCAACCTTGGTGTTGAGAAATGTGAAAGGAGTTGATGCCTGTTTAG
>CAMHCL010000043.1 GCA_946183625.1 uncultured Lachnospiraceae bacterium | reverse complement strand
TCCTATAACCAGAAGCATTGCCAGAATTACTCCCATTCTTTTCTTGTTTGATGTGATCCTTTTGAAATGGTTCAGGATTCTCTTCTCCAGTATGTCTTTTGCGCTTTCGTCTGAGGTGAGAGCAGCATACCACCATCCGAATATAATGATAAAAAGGGTATATCTAATTATATTAAATATACCCTCATTTACTATTGTGTCACCGGATTCAGCAACACCTCGACCACCTGATATCATAGTAATCATGAAGCTTGCAAAGAATGCAACTATGGTAAGAATGACAGATATGATAAGTGGGAGAAAACTGAGTCCTGCGTAACGTATATTAAACTGTGATTTTCTTTTCTCTTTCACGTTTCTTCTTCTCTTCAGCCTTACGCTTTTTCTCTTCGTCTTTATTACGCTTAACGGCTTGCTCATAATCAAGCTGCTTCTGATATTCAGCCTGTTTACTGATCATCTTCTGACGTAATGTCTTCTTCTGTTTCTTACCAGACTCCTGTTCCTCGGCCATCTTCTTCTTAGTCTTCTTGTGAACGACTTTAACATCAGTGATATATATACCACTGAGCATAGCCTTTACTTCGCCGTGCTGAGGAACGTCATCATAGATAGCTTCCTCACATATAAGATTCAAAACCTGTGGTCCAATCTTAGCCTTTACTATAGGCATCTTAGCTCGCTGATACCTCTTAGGCATCTGCTCCATAACTGACTTAGGAAGCTGAGCATCCTTGATAGGCATGATCTTTTTGTCGATTACGAACATTGTTGCAGGCTGAGCAGCTGCATTGATCTGTTCTCTCTGTACTGTCTGTTTCTCCTGCATCTTGTTACCTACGAAGTAGAGAACTACCATTGCGATAGCAAGAACGACCAGTACGATTAATGTGATGATTAATGGTGTTGGCATTTTGTTTCTCCTGATTAAAAAATATAATTATTATTTATGTGTATCCAGCATAGCCTGAATACGATTTGGAATGTCTGCATAGAATTGTTTACGTTCAGCATTTGACATTTCACTGACATATACAGGATCACTGAATTCTATAATAACTTTGGTCTTCTTTATAAAACCATGTTTGTTATTCTCATAAATGTCATCGAAGTTTGTAAGAGCCATCAGAACTATAGGACATCCGGATTTCTCAGCCATTCTATATCCACCCGGTTTAAAGTTCATAAGCTTATCACCGTGATTTCTTGTTCCTTCAGGGAACAGGCCAAGAGCAAGACCATCCTTCATATATTCAATACCCTGATTGATAGTCTTGAGACCTTCTCTAGGACTCTTTCTGTCCAGATAGAGACATCCTATATCATCCATATAGCAGTGGAAGAGAGGAACCTTGTGAAATTCCTTCTTTGCTATAAATCCTAAAGGAGTCTTAACTATAGTCTGAGGTATGATTATATCGAAGTAACTTCTGTGATTTCCTACATAGAGTGCAGCCTTATCCTCAAGCAGCTTCTCCTCGCCACGAACCTCAATCTCGGTGCCGCAGATCTTGAGAAGTCCTCTGAAGAATCCCCTGACCAGTTTTTGGCTCTTTCTACGCCCTGTCATATGATCCTTCTTGATCTGATGCTTCAGATAGAAGTGTCTAGGCATACATACAATAACAGATAATACTGTATATATTAAAGCGATTATTAATCTTAGCATAGGCTTTTCTCCTAACTATTATACATTGTTTCGAGGTCAACACGGGAGACATTCTTTAATCCACATCACATAACGCTTGTTCTTGAGCAAGCTCAAACAAGCTTATATGTGATGTTCTACTGTCTCCTTCGGAGACATTAAATCATGTCTCCCGTGTTGGCTGCTTCGCAGCCTTACCCATCATCAGCAATGTTATCCTCTTGATTGCAGGCAATCAGAGAATACCTTTGCTGATGATGGGAGACCTCGAATATCAACTAACGACCATACATCTTTGCGGTTTCATACAAACGTGAGGTTAAATGTTCTGTCAGGTCTTCCTGCTTATATCTCCATGACCAGTTGCCTTCGCCGACACCTGGTGTGTTGAATCTTGCCCAGGAATCCAGTTCCAGTATGTCCTGCATAGGAACGATAGCTATGTTGGCAACAGAACCGAAGCAGGCTCTGATCATAACCCAGCAGATATCGCTGGCGTCCGTGCTGAAATAACGTCTGAGTTTATCTCTTGACTGCTCGAAACAGTGCTTATACCATCCGAGTGTTGTATCATTATCATGTGTACCGGTATAGCATACACAGTTTCTTACATGATTATGTGGAAGGAAGCTGTTCTCGTTTGGATTCTCAAATGCAAACTGCAGAATCTTCATTCCAGGGAAGTTGAACTTATCTCTAAGTTCTATTACTGAATGATCAATCTCACCAAGGTCTTCAGCGATGATCGGTATACGGTAACCAAGTGTTGCTTCCAGGTTAGTGAAGAAGTTCTCACCAGGAGCCTTGATCCACTTACCATTTATAGCATTCTTTTCACCGTAAGGTACAGCCCAGTAGCTGTCAAAACCTCTGAAGTGGTCTATTCTCAGATAGTCCGTAAGAGTGAGCTGATGCTTGATACGTGAGAACCACCAGTCATAGCCTGTCTTCTTGTGCTCAGACCATTTATAGAGAGGATTTCCCCATAACTGACCAGTAGCAGAGAAGTAATCTGGTGGTACACCTGCAACTTCCGTTGGATAACCCTTTGAATCCAGACAGAAGAGTTTCTTGTTGCTCCAGACATCTACGCTGTCCCATGCAACGAAGATAGGTATATCTCCGATAATCTTTATTCCCTTTTCGTTAGCATACTCCTTAAGAGCTATCCACTCGTCCAGGAACAGGAACTGAATGAAACGATAGTATTCCATTTCCTTAGCGAGTTTTTCTTCCCAAGCCTTACGCTGCTTGGCAGTTGGCTTCTTCAGGCTGTCTTCCCACATATACCATGGAGCACCCTGGAAATAATCCTTGCCTGCCATGAATAGAGCATAATCGTCAAGCCATGTAGATTCTTCCTTGAATTTCTTATACTTCTCCATCATCTCCTCATCAGTGGAGAAGCCATCCTTAATGTCTTCATCCAGGAATCTCTCGTATGCCTTCTTTAACAGTCCTGTCTTAAACTCTATAACATCGCCATAGCATATATCCTCAGGATTCCACTGTGGCATATTCTCGAAATCACTATCCTGCAGCAGGTTCATCTTTCTTAAATGATCAATGCTTATGATAAGCGGCTGACCTGCAAAAGATGAGAATGGCTGATAAGGTGAATCACCGAATCCTGTATGTCCCAGGGGAAGCACCTGCCAGACAGTCATACCCGCACGCTGCATAAAATCTATAAAGTCATAAGCTCCTTTGCCCAGATCGCCAATGCCATAAGGGCCTGGAAATGAGGTTGGATGAACCAATATACCAGCAGATCTCTGAGGTCCCATATCCGCGCTTGCTGTAATATCTATTTCCATTATAAACCTCCGGTTTTAGTTATTGTATTTGTCCTTACTGGTACATTTCATAAGCAGCCTTAAAGAGAGGGATTGCCTTCTCAATAAGCTCAGTAGGAACGCAGTAAGAAATTCTGAAATGTCCAGGACATTCGAATGAGTCGCCAGGAACGATGATAAGTCCCAGCTCCTTAGCGGCTTTCCAGCAGAACTCATTCGCATCAGGAATAGGAGACTGCGGGAACATGTAAAATGTACCGAGCGGCTTTACACATTTGTAACCGATCTCTGTAAGTGCATTATAGAGAAGCTCGGCATTCTTTTCATATATGGACAGATCACTTGTCATATCTACTACCTTTTCGATAGCCAGCTGCATGAGAGCAGTAGGACAGTTATGTCCTGTAAATCTGGAAACCTGACCAGCCATAGGAACTAAGAATTCAGCATCCTTTGCTTTAGGATTAACTGCCATATATCCTATACGTTCACCAGGAACAGATATGGACTTGCTGTATGAATAGCAGCAGATAGAATTGTCATAAAACTTTGATACAAATGGAGAATCAACTCCACTGAATACTATTTCACGGTAAGGCTCATCTGTGATGAGGAATATCTCGTGACCATATTCAGCTTCCTTCTTACGAAGTATGTCAGCCAGACGCTGGATGGTCTCAGTAGTATAAACTACACCTGAAGGATTGTTAGGTGAGTTGATAAGAACTGCAGCTACATCCTTGCTCATAGCTTCTTCAAACTTCTCGAAATTAATCTGGAAAGAAGTGATATCTGCAGGAACAACACGAAGCTCTGCACCTGTACCAGTTACATAAGGAATGTATTCTGGGAAGTATGGTGCAAATGTAATGACAACTTCACCTTCTCCTGCAACACATCTAAGTGCATGTGCAAGTGCACCGGCAGCACCGGATGTTGGGAAGATATGCTGTGCTTCGTAATTCATTCCGAAACGCTTATTTAATGAATCAGCAATCGCCTGCTTAGTTGAGTTAAGTCCAAGAGTTGGGCTGTAACCGTGAAGTGATACCGGATCACCATTTTCAACCAGATCTATAATAGCCTTTCCGAATTCATCCGGTGCAGGCACTGATGGATTACCGATAGAGAAATTATATACACTGTCCGGACCGAGCTCAGCAGCACGCTGTCTGCTATAATCAAAGAACTGTCTGATGACAGATTCCTTGCCGGTCATATCCTTATAAAACTTAGATATCATAGGTAAAAACCTCCGCATGATTTTTGTGTTATATAGCACTTCTCCGGGATTCTTGATTATCAAGTTCTCTGTGTGCTACAATAACTACACTATTATAGTAGAAAATGCGATTAAATACAAGGTTGAAAGGTATAAGATTTACATGTCTGAGAATACTAACTTGAAAATATTTGACAGTCATGCACATTATGATGACGATGCATTTGACGAGGATAGAGAACAGCTTCTGATAGATGTTCACAACAGCGGCATAGAGAGGATTGTAAATATAGGCTGTGATGTGGCAACTTCTGAGGCTACGTTGAAACTGACGGAAAACTATGATTACATATATGGAGCAGTTGGGATTATCCCTCATCATGTGGGAGATATAGGAGATAAAGACATAGACAGGATCAGAGAATTGGCGGAGTCTAGTCCTAAGATAGTTGCCATAGGAGAGATAGGACTGGATTATTACTACGATGAACCATCAAGAGAACTTCAGCATAAATGGTTCCGTGCCCAGCTGGACCTGGCAAGGGAACTGGGGCTTCCGGTGGTGATCCATTCCAGAGATGCTGCCATGGATACAGTCCAGATCATGAAGGACTGCCATGCTGAGAAAATCGGTGGAGTAGTGCATTGCTATTCCTATTCCATGGAAACCTCAGATGAATTCCTGAAGATGGGCTTCTACTTCGGAATCGGCGGAGTCGTTACATTTAAGAACAGCAAGAAGCTGGTCCGTGCCGTAGAGCACATTCCGCTGGACAGGATAATACTTGAGACCGACTGCCCATACCTCGCCCCGACGCCGAATAGAGGCAAGCGCAACGATTCACGGAATCTTCGTTATGTAGCGGAGAAGATCGCAGAACTGAAGGGAATCACCGCTGAGGAAGTTGCAGAGATAACATACGCGAATGCATGCAGGATGTATAATATAGATTAATATGATATAAAGGGCGGCAACGAACAATGGTCTGTCGTGGACTATTGTTCGTACGCCGCCCATGAAACATAATGAACAAATTTAAACTATGAGGACAATATGATTGATAAAAAGAAACTAAGTGATCCTAAGGAAACAATAGCGATAATACAGAAATATGATTTCACATTCAGGAAGAATTTCGGTCAGAATTTCCTGATCGATGAGCATGTAATAAACAAGATTATCGAGGCAGCGGACATAGGTGAGGACGACCTGGTTCTGGAAATCGGTCCGGGAATCGGCACGCTGACACAGTATCTGGCTGAGGCTGCAGGCGAAGTTATCGCAGTAGAGATTGATAAGAAGCTGATTCCAATCCTGGATGAAACTCTGGCAGATTACGACAACGTAACAGTGGTGAATCAGGACATATTAAAATGTGACATAGAGGAACTTACCGGTGGCAGGAGCTTCAAGATAGTGGCGAATCTGCCTTACTATATAACCACTCCTATCATCATGGAACTTCTGGAAAACAGAGTTAATGCAGAGTCAATCACCGTAATGATACAGAAGGAAGTGGCCGACAGGATGCAGGCAGCTCCGGGAACCAAGGATTATGGAGCATTATCACTGGCAGTACAGTATTATGCAGATCCGTATCTTGCTGCAAATGTACCACCGAACTGCTTCATGCCTCGCCCAAATGTAGGTTCAGCTGTAATACGCCTCACTAGACGTGAGACACCGGCTGTAGATGTGAAGGACGAGAAGCTGATGTTCCAGCTGATCCGTGCAGCCTTCAACCAGAGACGTAAGACGCTGGTCAATGCCGTGAAGAACTACGAAGGCCTGTCATATACCAGAGAGGATATAGAGGGAGCCCTGGAATCACTTGGCATTAATCCGCTCATCAGGGGAGAAGCCCTGGACCTTGAAGAATTTGCGAAGCTGGCAGACGAACTTTCTGACATCAATTCAAAATAATAATATATAGAAAATTCGGCATCGACGGTGTTACATTATACCCAACAAACGATAGCGTAGTCTTCTTAGCGCTGTCGGAGTCGAGTAGGTGATGAGGGGCGCCGCCGATCGGTATCATAAAACTATCGGTACCAGCGGACGTACCCCGAAGAACCGTAAGCGAGACGACAGACAACGCTTAGATAGCGGAGCGTGTTTGGAGGGTATATGTAACACCGCCGATGTAGACTGTATGATAATTATTCAGAAAGGAATGCCATGAAAAAAATCGATACAGATGAGAAATATATGAAGCAGGCCCTGAAGCTTGCTGAGAAGGCTTACGAGAACGGTGACGTTCCCATAGGCTGTGTCATAGTTTATGACGGCAAAGTTATAGGAAGAGGATATAACAGACGTAATAAGGATAAGACAACTCTGGCTCATGCAGAAATCCTCGCCATCAAGAAAGCCAGCAAGGTTATCGGTGACTGGCGTCTTGAGGACTGTACCATGTATGTGACACTGGAACCTTGTCAAATGTGCGCCGGAGCCATACTCCAGGCCCGTATTCCAAGAGTGGTCATAGGATGCATGAATCCAAAGGCTGGATGCGCCGGCTCGGTTATAAATCTTCTTGAAATGGACGGATTTAATCATAAGGTTAACGTTACCAGAGGAGTATGTGAATCAGCAGCATCCACTCTCTTAAAGAAGTTTTTCAGAGAGTTACGAGAGAGTAAGAATGATACTTGACTGAAAACATTCATTTCAGTATACTATGACATGTTAAAAATGATATAAAGCTTCCGCGCAGCCGGGGAGATAGCGGTGCCCTGTACCTGCAATCCGCTATAGCAGGGGTGGAGGCTAACCTCGGATCGTGTCTGCGGGGCAGCCTTTAATAAGTGACGTTGAAGCTCAGGTCTTACGCGACAGGAATCTGTGAACCGTGTCAGGTTGGGAACAAAGCAGCACTAAGCAGAACCTCTCTGTGCGCCGTGAGGCAGCCTGAGTTGAGTTAACTGTTAAAGAAGCGCTCGTAAGAGCCTTACAAAGTTAGCCGCGCGGATATTTTTATTGAATGTGTGATTTATTAAATATTCACAATCTCGTTTATGAAAAATAAATAAAAAAAAGAATTATGTAAATTTAAGTAGCAATCTATTCTCGAAAGTGTTAATATAATATAGATTAGTTGTGTGCATCTATGCGGAGAAGTTAGACACACAAAGTAAGGGGTTATTAAGATACATGGATTACTCAGAGGTTATAGAATTTGTCAGAAAGAGCACTTCTGAAAATAGCAGGCCAAATACATATCCATTTAGAAGTCGTTATGAACACACTATGCGTGTGTACAGATGGGCGATAAGACTTCAGTCTAAGCTTGGCGGTGATCTGGATGTTATTGTACTTGCAGCTTTACTTCATGACATAGGTTGGGATGATGAGAGACCTCATAGTGAAGTCAGTGCAGAGATAGCAGTAGAGTATCTGGATAGCATTGGGATCGATTCGGATACTATCACCAAGGTTGGCGAGATCATCATGCTCCATGAAGACAAGGACACAGAAAAGGATTTATCTCTTGAGTGTCGTATAGTTATGGATGCAGATCTTCTGGATGAAGTTGGTGCCGTAGGTATCATGTGGGACTGTATGGCAACTGCTCTTGAAGAGGAAGCAAGCTATAAGAGAGCATACTACAGGATCAAGGAATTCTATCGTAAGAATAAGCCGAAGATCCGCAGGTGCAAGACTGAGGCCGGAAGGGCTGAATACACAAGACGTATGCAGCTTATAGAGAATTATATATTCCAGTTAGAGAAGGAATTATTCTAGGAATAGTTCCTTTAATATACACACTATTTATAAGGAGTTGAAGAAGTTATGGGTAATAAGGTTGCCAGAGTATTAATTGGTATAGTTATTGCAGTAGCAGTAATAGTTGGTGTTTACTTCATACTGCCAGGACCGATGAAGAATCCTCTTAAGAGTTTCCTTCAGTCAACATTTAATTCTGATTATAAGCAGATTATAGAATCCATGAAAGAGGCTAAGATTAAAGGCCATAAGACTGTTACATACGACGAGATGATGAGAGAAGATACATCAAATGTTGCCTGGACAGTTGAGAAACTTGATGTTGATGAAGCTGGTAATGGTGAGTATTTTGTATATCTCGATGGATATAAGCTTGAGCTCGAGCTTGACAATCCTCTTGTAGATGATAAAAATAAGTCCTATAACAGAGTGCATTGTAGATATTGGTTCAGAGTGAAGAAAGACGGTTCAACCCTTACTGTTGATAAGAAAGAAGTCACAAATGATAAGGGAATACTTCCTGAACAGATAGAGGTTGAGAACGATATGTTCCATCCGGATGACAGTAGTAATTTTTATCAGGATACTATTGATACAATGTGTGATGGCTTAGATTAATAATCACAGAAAATAAAACGAAGAAGATGCGCCTTTCAAAAGGCGCATCTTTTTTATTAGTTAGCCAGTTCTTCAATTAGTCCAACAATCATTGTGATCGCATCACTTTCGTTGCCCTGTTCCATATTTTTTATGTATGTCTCACGATTCTCATACACTTCATTGATCGCTGCAAGCAGAACCTCGTTTGTAAGGTCTTCCTCCTGGATGACCTTACTATAGCCACTCTTCTCAAATGAGTTGGCATTCAGTATCTGGTCGCCACGGCTGGCTTCTTTTGAAAGAGGGATGAGGATATTTGGCTTCTTTAGAGCGTGCAGCTCACAGATCGCATTTGCGCCTGCACGGGAGATTACCACGTCGGCTAGAGCAAACATATCCTTAAGCTCGGCTTTCACATATTCATACTGTACATAACCGCGCTTACCATCAAATGCGGCATCCATCTTATTCTTTCCACATATATGGATCACATTGAAATTCTTGAGGATTTCATCCAGACAGCTTCTAACAGCTTCGTTAATCTTAGCGCTTCCGATACTTCCACCGATGATCATAAGAGTTGGAAGGTCATCTTCAAATCCGCAATACTTTTTAGCTGCGTTCTTATCACCCTGGAACAGCTCCTGTCTGATAGGAGTACCGGTAACAATTGCGCGTCCCTCCGGGAATGTTTCCTTGGTTTCAGGGAAGTTGCAGCAAACCTTGGTTGCTCTTGGAAGTGCTATCTTATTTGCAAGTCCGGGAGTCATATCTGACTCATGAATTATAATAGGGACCTTCTGAGTCGAACCGGCAATAACCACCGGAACAGATACAAATCCGCCCTTAGAGAATATAACATCCGGCTTGATCTTCTTGATGATCCTTACAGCCTCGTCAAGACCATGAATAACTCTGAAAGGATCAGTGATATTCTTAAGGTCGAAATATCTTCTGAGCTTTCCGGAAGAGATAGGGTAGTAAGGGATTCCTATTTCCTCAATCAGTCTTTTCTCGATTCCCTCACGAGAACCTATATAATGAATCTCGTATCCCATTTCTTGAAGTGTGGGAATCATAGCTATATTTGGTGTGACGTGGCCTGCGGTACCACCGCCGGTCATAATAATCTTCTTCATAAATTTACCTCCCCTTATCAAATGTGCTGAAAAAGGTAATACCTATTATATAGCATTATTTAAATGTGTCAAAGTTTTAGTAAAAAATAATGCACATCGTAAGTAGAAAATGTTATAATAGCTGCATAGTCTTTAAAGGAGGATTCATTATGGGATATATGGAAATGTTTGAGAAGTGGATCGCTGATCCTTACTTCGATGCTGAAACTAGAGCCGAGCTTGAAGCTCTTAGGGGAAATGATAAGGAAATAGAGGATAGATTTTACCGCAGCCTGGAATTTGGTACAGGTGGACTCCGTGGAGTAAGGGGTGCTGGAACCAACAGAATGAACATTTATACTGTTCGTCAGGCTACACAGGGACTTGCTAATTATATACTTGCTAATGGTGGACAGGACAAAGGAGTTGCTATAGCACATGATTCACGTATCATGTCTCCTGAATTCGCAAGAGAAGCAGCTAAATGTCTCAACGCCAACGGCATCAAGACTTATCTCTTTGAGTCTCTCAGACCTACACCAGAGCTTTCATTTGCTGTTAGAGAATTCGGCTGCATAGCTGGTATCGTTGTTACAGCAAGCCACAATCCAAGAGAGTACAACGGATATAAGGTTTACTGGGAAGACGGTGCACAGGTTACACCTCCTCATGATACAGGTATCATGGCAGAGGTTGCTAAGGTAACTGATTTTGCAAATGTAAAGACAATGGATGAGGATGACGCAAGAGCATTAGGTCTCTTCAACGTTATCGGAACAGATTTTGATGATAAGTACATAGCACAGGTTAAGGCTCAGAGTATCCATCCTGAGATCATCCCTGATATGGCAAAGGATATGAAGATCGTATATACACCTCTTCATGGAACAGGAAATGTTCCAGTCCGCAGAGTACTTAAGGACCTTGGATTTACACAGGTTTATGTAGAGCCACAGCAGAAGATTCCTGATGGTTCATTCCCTACAGTATCATATCCAAACCCAGAGGATCCAAAGGCTTGGGAGCTTGCACTTAAGCTTGCAAAGGAAGTTGATGCAGACATCGTTCTTGCAACAGATCCTGATGCAGACAGACTTGGTGTATATGCTAAGGATACAAAGACTGGCGAATACATGAGCTTCACAGGAAATATGTCCGGTATGCTCATAGCTGAATACATTTTCAGAGAGCGTCAGGCAACAGGTACTATGCCTGAGAATCCAGCACTTGTTACTACTATAGTAACAACAGATCTGGCTAAGGCTATATCAGCAAACTACAATGCACGATGCATCGAAGTTCTTACAGGCTTCAAGTACATCGGCGAGCAGATCAAGATATTTGAACAGACAGGCTGCAATAATTATGTATTCGGTCTTGAAGAGTCCTATGGATGTCTTACAGGAACTTATGCCAGAGACAAGGATTCAATTGTTGCAGTTATGATGCTTTGTGAAGTTGCTGCATTTTATAAGAAGCAGGGCAAGACACTTTGCGATGCTATGCAGGATCTCTATGATAAGTATGGTTATTATAAGGAAGGACTTGCTACACTTGAGCTTAAGGGTATCGATGGAGCAGCTGAGATCCAGAAGAAGATGGATAACTTCCGTTCTAATCCACCTAAGGAACTGGGTGGTTTCAAGGTTCTTGCATCTAGAGACTACAAGGCTGATGAAAGAGTAGATTTTGCAACTGGAGAGAAGACTTCAACAGGTCTCCCTTCATCAAATGTACTCTATTATGAACTTGAAGATAATGCATGGTGCTG
>CAMHCL010000042.1 GCA_946183625.1 uncultured Lachnospiraceae bacterium | reverse complement strand
GAAATGCTTGAGGAAGGTGGTATTTCAAGACTTCTTTGTGTATTTGATCAGAATACACTTAAAGATATAGAGAAGATTGGACCTGTAAGAAGTACTCGTGTAAACTTTGATAGAAAAGCTCTTGAGCTTGATGCAGTTCTTGTGCATTGGGGTGGAATATGGGCTATGCAGGAAATGCCTTTAATTACAGATCTTGATGACATGAATCTTAATACAGAGTCATCTGCTTATGGTTTCAGAGTATCAAGACCAGGTTATGGTTCCGAGTTCACAGGATACACATCTGGAGAGAAAGTGCTCCAGGGTATGTCTGATAAGGGATTTGACTTTGATAAATGTGCAGAATATGAAAGTATGTTTACATTTAACCCTGAAGACAAGGATCTTGAGGATGGAACGGCTGTTAATAAAATATCTATAACAAGTAATATGGAATGCAAACCATATTTCGAGTATGATGCTGAATCAAAGACATATAAAAAATTCACATATGGTAATGTTCAGATAGATGAGACATCAGGAAACCAGATTGCATTTAAAAATGTTATTTATGAATTCTGTCCACATTATATCCTTGGCGATGAAGTAGGAAGCAAGTATATAGATGATGTTGGATCTGGTGAAGGATATTATTTAACAAATGGTAAGATGATTCCTATAACATGGAAAAAGGAAGGAAAGTCTTCATTTGCTTATAAAGAAGAAATATTTGATCAGGTAGATGAAAGACACATTTCTATACACAGGATGGTAATGAACTTCATTTGAATCCAGGAAAAACATATATTACATTGTTCCCTGATAGCGACAAGGCCGATGTTGTATATGAATAAAGGATGATATATGTCTGAAAGAGTATACGATGTATGCATAATTGGCGCAGGTGCCTCAGGACTTGTAGCCGCAATTGAAAGCTCCCGTCGGGGGCTTTCTTGCGTTGTGGTAGATAAAAATAAAAAGCCCGGAATGAAGCTGTATGCCACAGGAAATGGCCGTTGCAACCTTACAAATGATACCTGGGAAGAGGATTCCTACTATGAGAATGAGTTTGTAGATAAGGTATATAACAGCCTGTATAACATAACTGAACTGAGACAACGAAGCTTCGTAATAGACTATTTCAAAAAACTGGGTATTAATACTGTAAATAAGGATGGATATTTCTATCCATCAAGCATGCAAGCTTCATCTGTTGTATGGGCGCTTCTGGATGCAGCATCATATGCAGGGGTTGAAATCCTTGAGAGACATACCTGTACAGGAATAGATTATGTCCATGATCCAGAGTATGCAAGACATGGCACTGATATAGTTTATGAAGTGAAATGTATCAATAAGATCGGTGATGATACATACAACGTAAGTGTATTTTCAAAGAATATAATAATAGCTACCGGTGGAGCTTCTCAGAAGAAGCTGGGAGCTGCAGACAGCAGTTTGTCTGAGTCGATATTTAATTCCCTAAGACTTGATTATACTGATTTCAGAGCAGGGCTTTGTCCTGTCACTGTAAATGATGATCTGTCAGCTGTAGCCGGCGTCAGGACAAAGGCTAAGCTTTCTGTAGGAAGATATAGTGAGATTGGTGAGGTTCAGATTACAGAGAACGGACTAAGTGGCATCGTTACATTTAACATGTCTTACTATATGGAAGAAGGAACAGTAGTAAATGTAAATCTGTTGCCGAGGGTTTCAGAATCTGAATTTGTGGAATATTACAACCTTATCAGGGGCAAATATTCACACAAAAGGCTGGACGCATTTCTCAATGGCTATATAAATGACAAGCTTGCGTCATATATGATTGAGAAGATATATCATAATAAAGACCAGAAGCTGAGATTAAAGGATGTAAATACTTCAGATATAAGTAAGCTGTATCAGAAGCTTACATCATGGAATCTGGTTGTGAAGAGTAAGGCTGGATTTGATGAATCCCAGGCATCATATGGTGGCATCAATACCGATATAATTGATTCTTACACTATGGAAATTGATGAGGATCATACCATAGGAAAGGGCATATATGCTGTAGGTGAAGCCACAGATGTTATGGGCAAATGTGGCGGATATAATCTGACATATGCTTTTGTTACAGGTTTCTTGGCAGGTAATGCGGTGGAAGTGTAGTAATGATAATCATTAGAAATCAGAAAATGAGGATAGGATATGATGATTCAGATATTGAGAAGGTCATATACAAAAACCTCAGGATAAAAAATTATAAAAGCTACAAAATCATACGTGAATCTCTGGATAGCAGGAAGCATGATAATATTCATTATCAGGTTTCAATTGGTGTAAATATCGATAATGAGGATAAAATTATTAGATCTGTTCACAATAATAATGTTATGTTAACCAAAGAACGGAAATATACATTTCCTCACATTCTAAATACCGATATTCGTGATTATTTAGATGATAATCCTATATTCAGACCCGTTATCATAGGTTCTGGACCAGCTGGTTATCATGCGGCTATTAAACTTGCTCATGCCGGCTTTAAACCCATAGTTCTTGAACGTGGAAAGCCTGTAGAGAAAAGGGTTCAGGATGTAGAAGCTTTCTGGAATGGCGATGACCTTAATACTGAGTCAAATGTATGCTTTGGCGAGGGTGGTGCCGGAACATATTCCGACGGCAAACTTAATACCGGTAATAAAGATAAAGATGGTATCATACATGAAGTGCTTGAAACCTTCGTAAAGTATGGTGCAGATCCTGAAATATTATATAAAGCTAAACCACATATAGGTACTGATGTTCTTAGAGATATACTTAAAAATATGCGTTCTGATATAGAACGACTGGGTGGAGAAATCAGGTTTGGTAATAAGCTGGTTGATATAGAACATTTTACAGATAGCTCTGATCCGGATGTAATTAAATGTAATTTGGATTTATACAGATTAAAGGTTAAGCCATCCGGAGCTGAAATCTATGAGATAATTACACCATGTGTGATACTTGCTATAGGTCATAGTGCAAGAGATACTTATGAAATGTTAAAGGCTCGTGAGTTTTCAATGGAGCAAAAGCCATTTGCTATGGGCGTCAGAGTTGAACACAGTGCTGAAATGATAAATCAGGCCATGTATGGTAAGGATTATAAAGCCCGCTATGGCGACAGTTTGCCTGCTGCTGATTACAAGCTGGTATATCATACTGAAGGTGGCAGAAATGTATTTTCTTTCTGTATGTGCCCCGGTGGCTATGTGGTTAATTCGGCTACTGAGGATGGAACTACAGTTGTTAATGGCATGAGCTATAGCGGCAGAGCTGGAATTAATTCTAATTCGGCCATTGTTGTGAGTATTACTCCTGATGATTTTGAATCAGATGATGTTCTGTCAGGTGCAGATCTTCAGAAGAAACTCGAGCAGTTGGCATTTAATGCAGGTAATGGAGGGATTCCTCTTCAGTTATATGGTGATCTTAAGGATAATAGATCATCTGATAAAATAGGTGAAGTAGTCCCCGCAATAAAGGGTAAATGGAACTTTGCTGATCTTAGGCAGGTACTTCCTGAATTCATGGTGGAAGCGCTGCTTGAAGCTATGAAGTATTTCGGTTCAAGGATTGAAGGCTTTGATAATCCTGATACTGTAATGACGGCTATTGAATCACGTACAAGTTCACCTGTTAAGATCATACGTGATAAGGAATTTCTTATGGCTCCTGATCATCCTGGAATCATTCCCTGTGGTGAAGGCGCTGGTTATGCAGGTGGAATTACATCAGCTTCAGTTGATGGTATCAAGGCTGCGGAAGCTGTTTCAGAATATCTTGTTGAGGATATAATTCAGGCTTATAAGGATGCTGAAACGGCTAAATATACTAATAATTAATCTATATAAAATATAATAAAGACAGAGGTTAGTCATGAACGTAAGAGAAACATTAAAAGACAAGAAAAGAATAGTTGTAAAGGTTGGATCATCATCATTGGTTCACAAGGAGACTGGTGAGCTGGACTTAGTAAAGGTTGAGAAGCTTATTAGAATCCTCAGTGATATCAAGAATCAGGGCAAGGATGTAGTGCTTGTTTCGTCTGGTGCTATATCTGTTGGCCGAAGAATACTGGGACTTAATAAGAGACCTGAGGTACTTTCAATGATCCAGGCTTGTGCAGCTCTTGGACAGGGTGAGCTTATGATGTTATATCAGAAGCTGTTCCTGGAATATAATCACAAAGCTGCGCAGGTATTACTTACATTTGACGTAATTACAAATGATGTGCGTCGTAAGAATGCCCAGAATACTCTAAAGCAGCTTCTGGATCTGGATATAATCCCGGTTGTAAATGAGAACGATACAGTGGCTACTGAAGAGATTGAGTTTGGTGATAATGATACGCTTTCAGCTATTGTTTCAACTCTTATAGGTGCGGATCTTCTTATCATGCTCACAGATATTGATGGTTTCTACACTGATGATCCAAAGAAGAACAAGCATGCTAAGCGTATGTCTGTAATTGATACGATAGATGATAATCTTAAGAATATGGCTAAGGGAAGCGCTACAATTTATGGTACTGGTGGTATGTATACCAAGGTTGCTGCGGCTGAGATCTCTACACATGCAGGTGCAGATGTAGCGATTCTCGATTCATCGGATGTTTCAATAATTCAGGAATTCCTGGCTGGTGAAGATGTGGGTACTGTATTTACAGTTGACCAGTCCAAGGATTTTGATCTTCTTGATTTCATTCTGAATAAGAAGTATCTGGAGAACTGATAATTCTCTTAACTGAGGGGTATTTGATAGTATGAAGGGGTAATTAATATGGATACAGGACTCGTTTTAGGTGGCGGCGGTGGAAAAGGCATATATCAGGTAGGAATGCTGAAATCTCTGGCTGAGGCAGGCGTTCTGGATGATGTTGTTGCAATGGCAGGAACCTCTATAGGTTCTGTTAATGCTGCGCTTATGGCTGAAGGTATGTTTGATAAGGCTTATCTTGCAAAGTCAGGTAATAAGCCTATGATAGCCGGTATTACGCAGATGTATGAGGTCTGGCAGAAGATCGATATGGATGTATTCTTTGATCTGGATATGGCTTCTATTAAGGCCGGTGACAGACATTTCTCTCGTAAAGAAACTGAGAAGCTGATCCAGGAATATGTTGATTTTAAAAATGTTCAGCTTCCGGTGTTTTGTACTGTGGCCAGATGTCCTGAAGGTATGGAAGTATCTGATAAGATATCCGAATATGAAATGCAACTGATAGATGAAATGAAGCCAGATGTTACATTTCAGGATTTTACTGCAGAATATATAAATATCCAGGGTACTTCTGATAAGTATATAGGTGATGTGATCCTTGCAACAACTGCATTACCTGTTATTTATAAACCTGTGGATATTAACGGCACATTTTATATAGATGGCGGCGTTAAGGATAATGTACCGATCAAACCTCTTTATGATATGGGAATAAGGAGATTTATAGTGATCGAGCTGTCTTCAGAGTCTGTAGTTAACCCGGCGGATTTTCCGGACGCTGAGATAATAAGCATTTTGCCGAGTCATGATCTGGGGGACCTGTTTGATGGCACCATGAACTTCACTAAGAAGGATAAAAGTATCAAATATGAGCTTGGAGTCCGTGATGGCAAGCGATATGTGGAGATTAAATTCCGCGGAAATAAGGATGCTGAATCTGTTGAGTGTTATCTAGCAAAAATGGATTATGAAGCTGCAAAAAAACAGGTCCAAACTGAGATGAAATATGATAAAATTAGTAGTGAAGTGAATAGTCATCTGGATTATTTCAACAAGCTTGAAGAGAAGTATAAGTAATCCGTGGTTTAATGTATTTGTGGGGAGGCGATTATATGGGAAACAAGATAATAACTGTAGGTCGTGAATTTGGAAGCGGCGGGCGTGCCATCGGTGAGCTGGCAGCTAAGAAAATGGGTGTAAAGGTCTACGACAAGGAGCTTATCAAGGCAGCTGCCAAGGCATCTGGTCTTTGGGAAGAACTCCTGGATAATATGGATGAAAAACCTACCAACAGCTTCCTGTATTCTCTTGTAATGGATCCATATTCCTATTCTTATCAGTTCGAAAATCAGAACTTTAATCAGAATCTCAATCAAAAAGCATTTGGTGCTGTATATAATACCATAAGGACTATAGCAGATAAGGAATCTGCTGTATTTATTGGTCGTTGTTCCAATTATATCCTCAGGGATTATGACAATGTGTTAAATGTATTTATCTATGCATCAGAAGAGAATAAGATCAAGCGGCTGATGGAACGTTATGAAAATATAACAGAGAAGAAAGCCAGAGAAATGATAGTAAAGCAGGATAAGGCAAGAGCTAATTATTATAACTTCTATACTCCATATAAATGGGGAAGCAGAGCAAGTTACGATATGATGATCGATTCTGCACTACTGGGTGTTGAAGGAACAGCGGATCTTCTCGTAGAATTGGTAGACAAGCTGTAGGCTACTTATATGGCTTATAAATAATATATAAATATTAAAAAGGACATTTTACTGATATGGCAGACGTATTAAAGGGTTTAGAACCAGCAAATGTATATGATTATTTTGAAAAGATATGCAGTATTCCTCATGGTTCGGGAAATACTAAGGAGATAAGTGATTATATAGCTTCGGAGGGTAAGAGACTGGGGCTTGATACCTACCAGGATGAGGCTGGAAATGTAATCATCAGGAAGGCTGCAACTCCTGGATATGAAGATGCAGATATTGTCGTTATGCAAGGGCATATGGATATGGTCTGTGAGAAGACTGAAGACTGTGATATTGATTTTAAAACTGACGGACTTCAGCTTGAGGTAAAGGATGGAGTTGTGTCTGCAAAGGGTACTACGCTTGGCGGAGATGATGGAATAGCAGTTGCATATATGCTGGCAATTTTATCATCTGATGAATATAAGCATCCTGCTCTGGAGTGTGTATTTACAGTTGATGAAGAGATTGGAATGCTGGGTGCAGTAGCTCTTGATATGAGCCAGATCAAAGGTAAAATGCTTATAAATGTGGATTCTGAGGAGGAAGGAATATTGACTGCTTCTTGTGCCGGTGGTATTATCACTGAGCTCAAGGTTCCTTACACCAGAGAAGTACCGGGTAAGAAGAAGGAAGCTTATTCTATCAGTATTTCCGGTCTTACAGGTGGACATTCAGGTTCAGAGATTCATAAGGGATATATAAATGCTGATAAGCTTATGGGAGATATCCTGTATGAGCTTATTCAGGAGGATAAGAGTCTCAGGCTTGTGGATATATACGGTGGCTTAATGGATAATGCCATACCGGTTGCTTGTAATGCCACAGTTGTGAGCGGTGATATAAGCACATCATTGGATATACTCAAGGAGATAATCTTTGAATTTACCAATGAATATAAGGAAATAGAACCGAATATGCTTATCATGTACGATATGGCTGTTTCTGAGGACTCAGAAGGCGATATGGAGGTATTTGATAAGAAGAGTACGTTAAATGTGATCAATGCCCTTAAAGAGGTTCCTAATGGCGTTATAAAGTATAGTGAATCTATGGAAGGTATGGTTCAGACATCACTTAACCTGGGAAAGCTGGTTACTGATGAGGCAGATGTACGGATGGTATTTCTTATCAGATCTTCAGTTAATGATGAGAAGCAGGAACTGGTTGATGAACTGAAACAGCTTGCTGATAAGTATGAAGGCAGCCTTGAAACAAGTTCTCCTTATCCTGCATGGGAATATAAGGAGGAATCCAAACTCAGACCTGTTATGACTTCCATCTTTGAGGAAATGTTTGGTCATCCTATGATCGTGCAGTCAATACATGCTGGATTGGAATGCGGTATATTCTGTGGTGGTATCGAAGGTCTGGATGCTGTATCCCTAGGACCTAATCTTTTTGATATTCATACACCTAGAGAGAGGATGTATATAGACAGCGTTCAGAGAACCTGGGATTATCTCTTAAGAGTTCTTGAATCCCTTAAATGATATTTGATTATGTTCAGGAGATATCTATATGTTTTCATATGATATTAAAATACTAGATGACAATACAATAAGTGACTGGATCCGTGGTAAAGGCATGAGTTCTCTGGATTACCTGCTTAAAGTGTTGGTGGCTATAATTGTTTTCTATCTTATCGCAAAAGTACTTAGAGTTATAGCTGTTACCGTTCAGAAAAGGCTTGATAAGAAGAATATAGATCAGACCGCCAGCCATTTTGTCATCAATCTGCTAAGATATGGAATACTGATATTATCTTTATTTACTATAGTTTCCAAACTCCATATAGTTGAAGCTGCATCCATTGCAGCGCTGGTTGCTTCAGCCGGTGTTGGTATTTCTCTGGCTATGCAGGGAGCTCTTTCTAATCTTGCCGGAGGAGTTCTCCTCCTTATCATAAGACCTTTTAAGAAGGGGGATTATATAGAAATCCCTAATGCAAATGTTGAAGGTGTGGTTGAGGAGATTGCCATATACTATACAACGATCCAGACTGTTGCTGGTGAGGTGATCAAGATTCCAAATGCACAGCTTACAAATAATTCTGTTAAGAATCGTTCAGGGAATGCAATACGTGCCCTTGTAATAAATGTTGATGTGGATTATGACACGGAAATAGATAAGGCCAGAGAACTGGTTCTTGGTCTTATAAAGGAAGAGGATAGCGTCGTCGAAGGAAGTGAGAATATCTTCGTTGATGAGTTAGGTCAGCATGGTGTAAGACTAGGAGTCCTAATGATGGTTCCTGTAACAAGCTATCTTTCTGTGAAACGTAGCTTAAACGAGAAGATACTTAAATCCTTCAGGGAGAATAATATAGAGATACCATTTAACAAGCTTGATGTTACTTTACTTAATAAATAATCCTGATATTTATACGGACCTTTGGGGTGTTCTAAATGAAGAGAGATATTGATTACCATAGAGACAGAGCCACTAGCTTTTTATCGAAGCTTTCTTTTGATGATAAATTATCTATCATGTATGGAAGCGTAGAAGATAAGGTGAAGCTGGGTCTGTCTTTTATTGATTTTTGTGGCGAGGCTGCACATGGTGTTCAGGCGCGTCATGATCAGAATTTTGATTTTGGAGAACCACAGACAACGACGGTTTTTCCGAATCCTATAGGCATGGCCGCAACATTTGACAAGGAGCTCATGCATTCTATCGGTGATGTAGTTGGTACAGAGATGCGTAGTCTGCTGAATGAGGACAGGCATAATGGACTTCTGGGGCTGGCGCCGACTGTTGATATGGAGAGAGATCCCAGATGGGGCAGAAATGAAGAAGGGTATGGCGAGGATCCCTATCTTACTACAAATATTGCCGGCGAGTATATACTGGGAATGGCGGGAGATGATCCTCGATTTGTGAAATGTGGTGCTACCCTTAAACATTTCTATGCTAACAATTTTGAAACCGGCAGATACGGGGCAAATAGTGAAATTCCAGAGGATTTAAAAGAGAAATATTATATAAAGGTTTTCAGAGATATTATTGATAAGGCTCAGCCTCTATCTGTTATGTCGGCTTATAACAGAGTTAATGATATAACCTGTACATTTAATCCTGAGAATAAGGAATTATTACGTAAATGGGGAGTTCCATTTATTATTTCTGATGCCTTTACGTTAGAATATGCTGTAACTCATCATCAATCTGCCAGTGATCCAATTGATGCTATCAGGAAGGGCCTGGATGGGGATATTGATATGTTTATGGAAATCCCTGATTTCGAGATTCCTGCAATGAAGGAGGCCATTGATAAGGGTATAGTCACTGAGGATGATATCGATAAGATATTAACTAACAGATTGACTATATATTCTATGCTTGGTCTTATGCCGGAGGATATAGACGGTGATGGAGTTTCAAAGCATTTCCCTAAGAGCATTTATAATATGTCCAGGGTTGAGTCTGAAGAGTCTGTTAAGGTGGCTAGAAGAGCGGCGGATGAGTCGATAGTTCTGCTTAAAAATGATGGAATGCTTCCACTTGATATGAGTAAAGATATTGATGTCTTCGCCTTTGGTCCTTTCGTGGATTATTCGCCTTTGGACTGGTACAGCGGAATCTGTGAGCACAGAACAACTCTGAAGGAAGCCATGAATATTGGATGTTCAGATCTTATTCCGGAGGTATATCTTAAGATAGATGGTAAGTATGCATGTATAGTTAATGACGCGGTTGTTCTTGTGGATAGAGCAGAGGCAGAAGTGTTTAGTGTAATGCTCTGGGATGACTCCAGAGTTACATTTAAAGCGAATTCTGTTGATAAATTCTTAACAACCATTTCTCCGGATGTTAAATATGTTAATCATGAAGAAAAGCCGGATGAATTTAAGCTTTATACCAAATCTGATGAGATATTCAGCTGGGTGGTAAATGAATCCTTCCAGTTTATAGATGATAGAGGAGAAGTAGTACATTTTAATAATAGTGATGCTTATAATTTTTGCGAAGACGGCAGGATTAAAGGCATTATGAATTATGATGGCTCCATGTCTATTGAGCTGGAAATCGTTCAAACTGTTGAGCAGAAGCTGGAAGAGTCTATAAGAGATAATGATCTTAATGCTGAATCCATGATTCTTGCCTGTTTTGGTGTTCATCCTATCGTTAATTCCAAGGAAGAGCGAGATAGGGATACCATTGAGCTTCCACCATTTGACAGGGCTGTTCTGAGGAGACTGAGAGAGTTATTCAAGAATATTACATTTATTCTTTTTGCAAATGAGCCTGTTGCCATAGTTGAGGAAAATGATGCTCCGGAGATCAGAAGTATAATGTGGACGCCTACTGGATGTCAGGAGATGGGCGTTGGTATAGCTGATGTTATATCCGGAAGTTTTAGTCCTTCTGGAAGGCTGCCTCAGACCTGGTACATGAGTGATGACCAGCTGGGTGATATTAGGGATTATGATATAAGAAGAAATAAGATGACCTACCTCTTCATGGAGGATAAGCCTCTGTATAGATTTGGATATGGACTTACTTATTCCAAGTTTGAGAGTGAACTGAAGGGTGTTATCACAGATACAAGTTCAGAAAATGAAGCTGATCATAGGATTTTATTTGAAGTAAATGTTAAGAACGTAGGAGATGCAGCATCTGATTACGTGGTCCAGATATATCAATCTAAGGATGGAGAATTCTTCTTATATGGAGAAGATAATGGTGGCATGGATGTTACAGGCCGCAAGATCCCGATTGAAAGTAAGCTGGTTGCTTTTGAGAGAATACATGATATAAAACCTGGCGAGACTGTCAGTATAAAAATATAGGAGACTTTCGGCTCCTATTATCATTCTGTAATGATACCTTTACGGACATATTTCTCGTGTTTAACAGCATACATGCTTGTATCTGCGTCTTTAACAGCTTTAGTTATGTCGAATTCATCATTAAGAGTGAGTTTTATATAACCACAGCTGGTTGATATATCGTATGGTTTACCTGAATCATAATTATATTTTGTAAGATATTTATCGATCTTATCTATTATTGAGTCGGCGTCACATTCTCCGAAAATAACGGCGAATATCTCGTCACCACCGAATCTGGCTGATAAGCTGTTATCAGGAACGGCATCCATAAGAGCTTTAGCTGTAGTGGCAATAGCATTATCTCCGTCAGCGTGTCCGAAGTGATCGTTTATATATTTCAGGCCGTCAAGGTCGGACATGATAACTGTTATGTCCTGATCGTCATATTTGTGACTTTTGCAAACCTTCTTAAACTGATTGTGGAAGCCTATACGATTGAAAAGACCGGTAAGTGGATCGTGACGGTACATTTCATCCATTTTCTCAAGAAGAATGCGCTGGTACTGGATATTTACATATCCACCCACACCTGTACCTATTGCATTAGTTGCATTTACAGTGTTTGAATAATTTGAAATGTAATAATCTCTGAAATAATAGCAGACAAATCCAAATGGTTTTGCCATATAGTCAAGAGCGTTAAATATCAGAGGATAACCACTTTCAGTTAGCTGCAGGATCCTGTATCTGAAAGCTGGAGAGAGTACGTCTTCTGTATATATTTCATCATATTCTGGTAATACAAATGTTTCTGGTTTATATTCCTCTCTGAAATCAGAGTCATAGATCAGTACGAGCTCTTTTTGGGAATCATCCTTTTCTAGATCAACAAAATAGTTGTCTTCCTCATCAAACATTTTCTTATCAACGACTATGAGAAGATCATCGGTCTTATAACAGTCCAGATATGATACCATGTGTCCCAGATCAGGGCTTAGCTGCATAGAAGCGGTGAGACGCTTTAATACACGGTTATCATCATTATGTCTTGAGAAGCTTTCCTTGAACCAGTCCTGGAGAATCTGATTATTCTCAGTGTGCTCCTCGCAGCCACAGGATTCATTT
>CAMHCL010000041.1 GCA_946183625.1 uncultured Lachnospiraceae bacterium | reverse complement strand
ATGGCGAGACTGAGAAGGTTCGCGCAGAGATATCTGACGCCAGATCCAGACTGTCAGAGAATTCTAATTCTGTAAAAGCTATGCAGAAGCAGATAAGTGACATGGAGAAGTTGAAGATTAATAACGAGAAGGATATCGAGAAGCTCAAGGAAGACCTTGTGGCTTATATCGATGAGAAAGACGATATCAATAAGAAGAACAAGGACTTCTTCAATAAGAGAGAAGAACTTCTTAGTAATATCAATGGTCTTGAGAAAGCTTCCTATACTATCAAGCTTGACCTGGAGAAACAGGAAGAAGAGAGAGATAAGCTTTCCAATTACATGTGGGAAGAGTATGAGCTTACATACAGCAGTGCTGAAGCTCTGAGATCTGAAGAGAAGTATGAGAAGAATGAACTTAAGAAGATGATCGCTGCAGTTCGCCAGAAGATAAGGCAGCTGGGTGATGTAAATGTAAGTGCTATTGAGGAGTACAAGGAAGTATCTGAGAGATATGAATTCCTCAAGACACAGAGAGATGACATTGTTGAAGCAGAGAATAATCTGAGAGGCATAATAGCTGATCTTGATAAAGCTATGACTGAAACCTTCAGTGAGAAGTTTAAAGAGATTCAGGACATGTTCTCAAAGGTATTCAAGGAACTCTTCGGCGGTGGTAAGGCATCACTTACACTTGTTGATGAAGAGAATATCCTTGAGACTGGTGTCATAATAAATGCACAGCCACCAGGAAAGAAGCTTCAGAATATGATGCAGCTGTCCGGTGGTGAGAAGTCACTTACAGCTATCAGTCTGCTTTTTGCGATTCAAAGCCTGAAGCCATCTCCATTCTGTATCCTGGATGAGATCGAGGCTGCGCTTGATGATTCAAACGTAGGCAGATTTGCGCATTATCTTCAGAAGCTTACAAAGCATACTCAGTTTATAGTTATTACCCACAGAAAGGGTACTATGGAGGAAGCTGATATCCTGTACGGTATTACAATGCAGGAAAAGGGTGTATCGACACTTGTATCAGTTAACCTGATCGAAGATAAACTTACTAATTAATGAGGTTGAATATGGGATTCTTTCAAAAATTAAAAGAAGGTCTTCAGAAGACCAGTAACAGCATAACAAGCGTATTTAAAACGAATGAGACTCTTGATGAGGATTTCTATGATGAACTTGAGGAAACTCTTATCATGGCTGATATGGGCTTTGAAACCACTGAGAGAGTTATAGATGAATTAAGAGATAAGGTTGAAGAGCAGGGAATATCAGATCCTGCAGAATGCAAGAAGCTGGTCATGGAATCACTTAAGAGCCAGATGAATGTTCCTGACAATGCTTACTGCTTCGAGGATGCTAAGACTATAATGCTCATAATCGGTGTAAATGGAGTTGGTAAGACAACATCCATTGGTAAGTTGGCTGCTCAGTACAAGAACCAGGGCAGAACAGTGCTTATCGGAGCAGCTGATACATTCAGAGCCGGTGCTATCAATCAGCTTGGTACATGGGCTGAGAGAGCTGGTGTTGATATGATCGCCCAGACAGAAGGCAGCGATCCTTCAGCTGTTGTATATGACACAGTCAAGGCCGCTAAAGCTCGTAAGACAAATATCACGCTTATTGATACAGCAGGAAGACTTCACAATAAGAAGAACCTGATGGATGAGCTGGCTAAGATGCGTCGTGTTATTGAGAGAGAATATCCAGAAGCGTATGTAGAAACACTTATTGTTCTGGATGGTTCCACAGGTCAGAATGCTCTTGAACAGGCAAGACAGTTCGCCAGCATTACTGAGATCAACGGTATCATACTTACAAAGCTTGATGGTACAGCTAAGGGTGGTATCGCAGTGGCTATTCAATCCGAACTGAAGGTTCCTGTGAAGTACATTGGAGTTGGAGAGCATATCGACGATCTTCAGAAGTTCAATCCAGATGAATATATCAACGCGTTGTTCGATAATGAAGAATAGAGTATATACGAATATCCCAGCACGTTGTTCGCGAGGAACCATGTAGTGATGTCTGGTTCTTTGGCTGCGTTTTTTGCAGCCTTAGAACCGCTACATCACGATTTGAGGCGCGAGCCGCGTGACGAGCGGATAACGTGCTGGGATATTCGCAAGTTATATGATGAAATATAGAAGAGGTGATTCACATGGGTGATATGATCACAAGAGAGAAATGCGAGGAAGCATATGAAATTGTATCGAAGGTTGCGAAGAATACAGGCCTTATAGAAAGTGAGTATTTCAGCAACCTGACTGGTAATAAAGTATACCTTAAGCCTGAAAATATGCAGGTGACAGGTGCCTACAAGATCAGAGGAGCATATTATAAGATAAGCCAGCTGTCTGATGAAGACAGAGAGAAGGGACTTATTACTGCATCTGCAGGGAATCATGCCCAGGGCGTAGCTTATGCTGCAAAGGCTTATGGTGTAAAGGCGACTATTGTAATGCCTACAACAACTCCTCTTATCAAGGTAAACAGAACCAAGAGCTATGGTGCAGAGGTAATCCTGTACGGAGATGTATATGATGAATCCTGTGAATATGCACTTAAGCTTGCTGAAGAGAAAGGATATACATTTATTCATCCTTTTGATGATCCTGTAGTTGCAACAGGACAGAGTACTGTCGCTATGGAAATTCTTAAGGAGCTTCCATTCGTAGATATAATTCTTGTTCCTATAGGTGGCGGCGGACTTGCTACTGGCGTATCTGTACTTGCGAAGATGCTCAATCCTCAGATTAAGGTAATAGGTGTTGAGCCTGCAGGCGCAAATTGTATGCAGGTTTCCCTCGAAAAGGGTGAGGTAACAACCCTGGATAATATAAATACAATAGCTGACGGTACAGCTGTTAAGACTCCTGGAGAGAAGATATTCCCTTATATCAAGGAGAATATAGATGAAATAATCACAGTCGGAGACAGCGAGCTCATCGTAACATTTCTCGATCTTATAGAGAATCACAAGATGATAGCTGAGAATTCAGGACTCCTTACAGTTGCAGCTCTTAAGCATCTGAAGCCTGAAGGCAAGAAGGTGGCAGCTATTATCTCAGGCGGTAACATGGATGTCATCACACTTTCATCTGTTGTACAGCACGGACTCATAGCCAGAAGCAGGATATTTACTGTATCAGTGCTTCTTCCGGATAAGCCGGGCGAGCTTATGAATGTGTCCAAGATCATTGCCGAGCTTCAGGGTAATATCATTGAACTTCAGCATAATCAGTTTGTATCTCTTAATAGAAATGCAGCTGTTGAGCTTGTGATAACCATGGAAGCATTCGGACCTGAACATAAGGATAAGATATTTAAAGTTCTGGAGGAGAAAGGCTACAGACCTCTTGATAAGAGTCATAAGGCCAAACTTTAATATATGAGATTTAAGTATATTGCCAGCGGCAGCAACGGAAACTCTGCATATGTGGGGTCAGATACAACATCTTTGCTGGTCGATACTGGTATTACGGCAAAACGAATATCGGATATCCTAAGCGCTGACGATATCTCCATGAACGATATAGATGGAATTCTGATAACCCACGAGCATATTGATCATATCAAGGGCCTGGGGGTAATATCCAGGAAGTATAATATTCCAATCTATGCGACATATGGAACTATAGATGGAATATTAAAATGTACTTCACTCGGTACATTTGACTATAATCTGTTTCAGCCTATATCAAACAGTGACAGCTTCAACATAGGAGACATTACTATCAGTGCTCATTCCATATCTCACGATACACCTGATCCTGTGTGCTACAGTTTTCAGTGTGATGGTAAGAAATGTGCTATAGCAACTGATATGGGTACCTATGATAACTTCACGATTGATTTCCTGAAGGATTCGAATGTGATGCTGATCGAGGCAAATCATGACATCAGGATGCTGGAGGCCGGGCCGTATCCATATATCCTTAAGAAGAGAATTCTTGGGGACAGAGGGCATCTCTGTAATGAAATGTCCGGCAAACTGATACGTGAGCTTCTGAATGACCATATAAAGGGTATATGGCTGGGACATCTGTCTGAACAGAATAATTTCGAAGAACTGGCATTTGCAACAGTAAAGAGTGAACTTGAGGGGAATCCGTATTCTGATGATGTCAGGGATTTCGGCCTTGAGGTTTCGTCCAGGGCCATGCCGGGAAGACTGGTGGAGTTCTGATATATAGAATTGATAACAATGCATTTTTTGTAAATGGAGGATACTATGTCAAAGACAATAATAACAGTAGTTGGTAAGGATACTGTAGGAATAATTGCTAAGGTATGTAATTATCTGGCTAGTAACAATATAAATATCATGGATATAACCCAGACAACTATGCAGGGTTACTTTAACATGATGATGCTTGTTGATACATCTGCATCTCTTAAGAATCATGATGAACTCTCTGATGAATTAAAGAGTCTGGGAGATGAGATTGGTGTACAGATAAAAGCTCAGAAGGAAGAAATATTCCAGATGATGCATCGTATATAATAAGGAGCAGATATGATTACTTTAGATGAAGTATTAGAAACTAATGAAATGGTCCAGCGTATGAATTTTGATGTCCGTACTATAACAATGGGCATCAGTCTTCTGGATACAGTTGGACAGGACGTTAAGTCCACATGTGACAATATATATAACAAGATCACTACAAAGGCTCGTGACCTGGTTAAGACAGGTGAGGAGATCACATCTATGTACGGTATTCCTATCGTAAATAAGAGAATATCCGTAACACCGATCGCCCTGGTTGGCAGCTCGGTTTGTAAGACTGTAGATGATTATGTAGAAATAGCTAAAACACTTGATAAGGCAGCTCATGAGGTAGGAGTTAATTTCCTGGGTGGTTATTCAGCTCTTGTATCTAAGGGTATGACACCATCGGACGAACTGCTTATAGAGTCTATACCACGCGTACTTGCTGAAACTGAACTGGTATGTTCATCAGTTAACTGCGGCTCCACAAAAACAGGTATAGATATGGATGCTGTAAGACTTATAGGTGAGACAATCCTTAAGACAGCTGAACTGACTAAGGACCACGATAGCTTTGGAAATGCTAAATTCGTGGTATTCTGTAACGCTCCGGATGACAATCCATTTATGGCCGGTGCATTTCACGGAGTAACTGAAGGTGATTGCGTAATAAATGTAGGTGTTTCAGGCCCCGGTGTTGTAAAGATGGCTCTGGAGCAGGTTAGGGGCGAGAGCTTCGAGGTGCTTTGCGAGACTATCAAGAAGACAGCTTTCAAGATTACAAGAGTGGGTCAGCTGGTTGCAAAGGAAGCGTCCAAGAGACTGGACTGCCCATTTGGCATTGTTGACCTGAGTCTGGCACCAACACCTGCTATTGGCGATTCAGTTGCTGATATCCTGTGTGAAATGGGTCTTGAGTACGCAGGTGCACCTGGCACTACAGCAGCTCTGGCGCTTCTTAATGATCAGGTTAAGAAGGGTGGTATTATGGCTTCTTCCTATGTAGGAGGACTGTCAGGAGCATTTATTCCTGTATCTGAAGATCAGGGTATGATCAATGCAGTGCTTGCGAAGGCGCTTACTATAGAGAAATTAGAAGCAATGACATGTGTATGTTCTGTCGGCCTTGATATGATTGCAGTTCCTGGAGATACTTCAGCTGCAACTATTTCTGGTATCATTGCCGATGAGATGGCTATAGGTATGATAAATCAGAAGACTACAGCTGTCCGTATCATCCCTGTTATAGGTAAGGGTGTTGGCGACAGAGTTGTATTCGGAGGACTTCTCGGAGAAGCTCCGATCATGCCTGTTAATAAATACAGCTGCGAGGATTTCATAAGTCGTACAGGAAGAATCCCTGCACCTGTTCACAGCTTTAAGAACTAATTGAGAGAGTAATATATATGGATGCTTCTTATGAAGATGGGCAGCTCTGCAGTACATTTTACATTGATAAAACAGATAAGATCGGAAATGTTTATGTGGGTCGTGTCATCAACATCATTCCGTCCATAAATGCCGCATTTATAGATGTCGGGCTTGGGGATTATTTCTATTATTCACTTAAGGATAATGAGAATACGCATCTCTTTACGTCAAATGTATCGAGAACCAAGCTTGCTACCGGCGACGAGATACTTGTTCAGGTATCAAAAGAAGCGATGAAAACTAAAAAGGGTGAAGTTACCGGAGATATTTCGTTTACCGGTAAGTACCTGATCATTAACAGATCTGGCGCGATTGGTGTGTCTCATAGTATCTCGGACAACGATACAAAGGACAGACTTAAGACTGTGGTTGGTGAAATGATCAGGGATTATGATTATGGTGATATAAAAGAGATCATTAATCTCGGTGCTATAATCAGAACCTCGGCCGCTGATGCTGATATTGAAAAGCTTCGGGAAGAGTTTATCAGTCTTACCGACAAGCTCTGTGATCTGGTAAGGCGGTCAAGATATATGAAAGCCTGCTCTGTAGTTTTGGAATCGGGCTTTGAATATATGGATATAATACGTAACAGACTAGTTAAGGGTTTTTATAATAATATTAAGATCATCACTGATAAAAGAGATTTATACGATGATCTGACGGCTGAGCTGTCAGATGATGAGATAGATATAAGCTACTATGATGATGAAATGGTAGCACTAGATAAGGTTTATAATATCGAAACTGATCTGAAGAAACTGTTCTCCAGAACGGTTTATCTAAAGTCAGGAGGTTCATTAATAGTAGAGCCTACCGAGGCTATGACAGTTATAGATGTCAATTCGGGTAAGGCAATCAAAGGAAAGAATGCCGAGGCCTCATATCTTAAGATCAATATGGAGGCTGCATCCCAAATAGCGCGACTTCTCAGAGTCCGGAATATGTCCGGGATCATAATAATTGATTTCATAAGCATGAAGGATCCGGAATCTGTGAAAAGGCTTACCGAACATATGAAGTCGGAACTGAAGAAGGATGAAGTGAAGGCTCTATATGTTGATATGACTCCTCTGGGACTTGTTGAAATTACCAGAAAGAAGATAACTAAACCTCTTACTCTTGATGATTTTAATTAGATAGTAAGGGAAAATGTTAAGAGAATTAAAAAGAAAATATATAGGAGACAGTAAATTCTACAAGCTTCTGTTCAGCGTGTCATTTCCTATAATCGTTCAAAATGGAATGACAAATCTTGTCAGCCTGCTGGATAATGTTATGGTTGGCCAGATGGGGCTTGAAGAAATGTCGGGTGTAGCCATAGTAAACCAGCTGATATTTGTATATTATCTGCTGATATTCGGCGGTCTGTCAGGAGTTGGAATATTTACTGCTCAGTATTATGGTAATAATGATCATGAAGGTATCAGACATACCTTCAGATATAAGCTCTGGTTAGGGTTTATAATAAGTTCAATAACAATAATTGTTTTTGTCCTCTTTGGACAGAATCTCATACATCTATATCTGCTTGGAGACAGTACTGGTGGTGATGCCAGATTGACACTGGCCTATGGTATGGATTATATGTGGATCGTACTTTTTATGATCCCGGCAATACTCATTACTCAGCTTTATGCCAGTACACTTCGTGAATGCGGTGAAACGGTTATTCCGATGGTTGCAGGGATAATTGCCGTGTTCAGTAATCTGGTGCTTGATTATGCTCTTATATTCGGTAAGCTTGGACTGCCGGCTATGGGTGTATCAGGTGCGGCGCTGGCTACTGTGATCGCAAGATATATAGAGATGCTTGTGGTTGTTGTATGGACGATCATAAGACAGTCAAAATTTGAATACCTGAAGGGTGTGTATAGAACGCTTATCGTACCTGGAAAGCTTGTAGGGAAATTCCTTATAACGGGAGTACCGCTCCTTGTAAATGAAGGACTCTGGGCGATAGGTATTGCGATGCTTACACAGGCATATTCTCTCAGAGGAATAAATGTAATTGCTGGTCAGAATATAGCATCTACAGTTAATAATCTGTTCAGCATCGTATTTATAGCAATGGGAGATGCGGTTGCTATCATAATCGGTCAGTATCTGGGCGCAGGAGATATGGAAAATGCCAAGGATGCTGATAATAAGATAATCGCATTTTCAATCCTGTCATCAGTGGTAATAGGTTCCATCATGTTTTTTATGGCTAGACCTATTCCGCAGATATATAATACAAGTGAGATCTCGAAGCTGATAGCAACACAGTTTATTATGGTCCAGGCAATTGCCATGCCAAAGGATTGTTATCTGCATACGTCGTATTTTACTATCAGAGCTGGAGGCAAAACTGTAATAACATTCCTTTTTGACAGCGTATTTATGATATTTGTCAGTGTTCCGCTGGCATATATACTTGTCAGATTTACAGACCTTTATGCATCGCTTGTATTTGCAATAGTACATTCTGCTGATATAATAAAATGTATTATAGGTTATATACTTATAAAGAAGGGTGTATGGTTAAAAAATATAGTTAAATAATTATAATTTTTCTCAGTGGATGATTTTTATTCGCTCTGAATGAGAAAAGGAGAAGGAATATATATGAGAAAATGTAATTCTTGTGGGGCAGAAAACACAGATAATAGCAAGTTCTGTAAATATTGTGGAGCTAATCTGATAGCACCTCCTGAAGCAGAACAGGTGGATTCGGCTTTTGAGCAGGTACCGCCACAGCAAAGGAGTAATGATCAGGGATTCCAGCAGGTACCGCCACAGCAAAGGAGTAATGACCAGGGATTCCAGCAGGTACCACCACAGCAGGGTGGTATGAATCAGGGTTATCCGAATCAGCAGGGTGGCATGAACCAAGGCTATCCGCCAGGCGGCATGAATCAGGGACGCCCACAAGGTGGCATGAACCAGGGCTATCCACAGGGTGGCATGAATCAGGGCTATCCGAATCAGCAGGGCGGTCCATATGGATATGGATCAATGCCGCCACAGCAGAAGAAGTCCAACCTGGGTCTTATTGTGGCTCTCGTGGTTACTGCAATTGTGCTTCTGTTTGGTGGTGTTATATTCCTGGTACTTACTAAGACAGGTGCTATAAATCTGGGCAAGCATAAGAAGAATGATACTACAGTAGTTAATAATTCTGCAGCACCGGAAGAAAATATAGAGATTAATCAGACAGTGGATCAGACAACTGAAGCTTCAAATGATATTACAGATACATCATTTGATGGTCTTATGAGCCATATGTCAGATAGATCACCTATGTATCTGAGATTCGTATCTGCCGATGTTACAGATTATCCTACAGTTAAAATGTACTACACCGTTGAAGATAGTAATGGAACATCACTTATCCTCAGCAGTCCAAATGCTGCAATCCGCGAAACTGTATCAAATGGTCAGGAGATCGAGAGAACCATCAAGAAGTGTGAACGACTTGAAGGTAATCAGGGTGTCAGCTTTGATATATGTGCTGATAAGTCCGGAAGTATGGAAAGTGACATAGATACGATGAAGAGCATAATGTCTCAGTTCGTTGATGCTCTTGATTATGGTTCGGGAGACAAAGCCGAGCTTATATCATTTGATTCCTATGTAATGTACATGTGTACTTATACACAGGATTCAGGCCATCTTAAGAATGGTATCAATAACATGGTAGCTGACGGAGGAACCGCATTTTACGATGCCCTCTATGAAGGCGTTACAAATGCCAGCGTTCAGGAAGGTGCCAGATGCGTTATCGCATTCACAGATGGTGATGACAATGAGAGCTACCATACCTCAGAAGAGGTTATAAATCTTGCTAACAGCAAGAACGTTCCTATATTTATCATAGGTACATCTACAGGATATATTAATATATATCAGGATATAGCCGACAGGACCGGTGGAAAATGCTGGACTATAGGCGATATCAGTGACATGTCAGAAGTCTTGAATGAGATATATGGCAAAGAAAAGGATATGTATTGTATAGAGTATGAATCAGACGGTTCATATGATGCATATTCGGAAAGAAAAGTATCATGCGTAATGCTGGATGATACATATTCAGCAACAACAGTAGACAGCTTTACACCTACTGAAGTAAGAGAGCAGAAGGCTCATTCCTCCAGATACGAGGTGATTAAGGAGAATATCTCCTGGTCAGAAGCTAATGCCAAATGTATTGAAAATGGCGGCCATCTTGTAACCATAACCTCTGAGGATGAGATGAATCAGGTCAGCTCTCTATGTGAGAGTGCCGGAATCAAGTATGTATGGATGGGTGGATATACATCAGTTTATGGAGATTCATCCTTCGGTCACTGGATTACAGGTGAGAATTTTGATTATACAGCCTGGTATCCGGGAGAACCATCCAGACAGGACAGAGCAGATGGCGTAGAGGAAATGTACCTCATGCTATGGTGCATAGATGATGAATGGAGCTGGAACGACCAGCGTGAAGATGTTATGAGTACAGGTCTTAAGTATTTTGATGGAAACTTAGGATATGTATGTGAATATGAAGATTAATTGGAGTAGTAATGTCTAGCAGAGAGAATAGTATCATTAAAGTATTAAAAGGCATAATCATATTTCTTGTAGGTTTTCTGGTAGGCCTTGCTGCGCTTACAATGGTTTCAAACCTGGTAAGTAAGAGTGAGACTGAGAAAAATCAGAATCTTACTACAACAGCATCCTTGAATGAGAATACAGAAGCTCCTTCGGATGTCGTGGAAGAGAACACAGAAGCTACTGAGACTGCAGAGCCAGAACAGCAGGAAGCTGAAAAGCCAGAGGACAAGGAAGAAACTGATAATGAGGAAGCTTCCGGTGGAGATGATATAGACAGCATTATTGCTGGAATGAGTCTTCATGAGAAGGTATGCCAGATGTTCATCGTAACACCTGAAGGACTTACAGGCTACAGTGTTGTTACAGAATTTGGTGATTCATCAAAGGCAGCACTTGACAGCTATCCAGTAGGTGGAATAGTTTATTTCAGCCAGAATCTGGAATCTCAGGATCAGACAAGATCGATGCTTACAGCAACTCAGGAATATGCCAGCAGTAAAAAGAATATACCTATATTCCTTTGTGTAGACGAAGAAGGCGGAAAGGTTGCCAGATGTGCCGATAAGCTTGGTGTAACTAAGCTGAATAACATGTTCACATACAAGGATCAAGGCAACGATGCAGCTTTTCAAAATGCAGCAACCATTGGATCCTATCTCAAGGATTTAGGTTTTAATGTTGATTTTGCACCGGTAGCAGATACCTGGTCTAATCCATCTAATACAGTTATCGGTCAGAGAGCATATAGTGATGATTTCAATGAAACTGCTCAGCTGATACCATCAGCAGTACAGGGATTTCATTCAGCAGGCATCAAATGTTCTTTAAAACATTTTCCTGGACACGGAGATACGGCAACAGATTCTCATGCAGGAACAGCAACTACAAGCAAAACCATGGATCAGCTTGAAAAAGAAGAATTCCTGGCTTTTCAGAGTGGAATCTCAGCCGGAGCTGATATGGTCATGGTAGGACACATTACTGTAACCAGTGTTACAAATGAACCTGCCAGTATATCCAGTGCTATTGTAAATGACGAACTCAGAGGAAAACTTGGTTACGACGGTCTTGTAGTTACAGATGCTCTAAACATGGGAGCTGTCTCAGGTCTCTATGACAGTGGAGCGCTCGCAGTAAAATGTGTCAAAGCCGGTGATGACCTGCTCTTAATGCCATCTGATTTCAAGTCAGCAGTAGCAGGTGTAGAATCAGCAGTTGAGTCCGGTGATATATCTGAAGAGAGAATAAATGAAAGTGTCAGAAGGATACTGAAGGTTAAGCTTAATAAATAATCATTTTTCTGATTGACATTAGTTTACGATAATGATAATATAGCTAGGTGTGCCGCACAACGAGGTTAGAAGTGCGTCCATTTATATAGGATGCCACCGAAGTTGGCGAGTTTAATTAATAGGAGGAAGAAGCTTATGTACGCTGTTATTGCAACAGGTGGAAAGCAGTACAAGGTAGCTGAAGGAGACGTGATCAAGGTTGAGAAGCTTGGCGCTGAGGATGGAGCAAAGGTTACATTCGATGACGTTATCGCTGTTAACAATGATAAGGACGTTCTCGTAGGTGATGCTGTTAAGGGTGCATCAGTAGAGGCTACAGTTGTTAAGACTGCTAAGGCTAAGAAGGTTACTGTTTATAAGTATAAGCCAAAGACTGGTTATCATAAGAAGAACGGTCACAGACAGCCTTTCACAGAAGTAAAGATTGAAGCTATTAATGCATAATTATTTTAAAGGATAATAATATGATTAAGGCGATTTTCTACTCCAGAAATAATAAATATTTTGGGTTCAAGATATCAGGTCATGCAGAGTATGGATGCTGCGGCAGAGATGTTGTATGTGCCGGTACATCAGCACTTGTTATCAATACTATCAATTCCATTGATAAGTTTACCCAGGATTCAACCGTCACTG
>CAMHCL010000040.1 GCA_946183625.1 uncultured Lachnospiraceae bacterium | reverse complement strand
TCTTGACAGCTTTTGCCTCTTCCGGCTCCATACCTTCTGTATCCGGCATATCCTTGCCAACCAGAAGCTTAGCCTCAAGAGCTTCATACTCTGCTCTTGCCTCTGCAGCATGATAACTCTGATCAAACTTAGTTATAACGAAAGGATCCTTTCCTGCTTCCTGCAGATTCGCAAATTTCTCGCGGCGAACCTTAAGAAGCTGATTCAGGTCCTGAACCTGCTGTCCCTTCTGCTGACCATTATTCTTATTCTGATTATTCTGTTCTGACATACTCTTTTTGCCTTTCTCTTATAATAAAATCCGCCGGAATATAACTCCGGCGGAATAATCAACTAAACTTAAGCTCTGGTAAAATCAAGTATCTTATAGTTAAACTTTCCATTCGGAGCATCAACTGTGATAACCTGACCAGCCTTAGAACCAACCAGCTTTGCACCAACCGGTGATTCATTTGATATAGAACCTTCCAGGATGTTTGATTCTGTAGAACCAGAAAGTTTATAAGTAAACTCTTCCTGAGTATCCATATCTTCAAAATGTACTGTACAACCAAACTGTATTGTCTCTGTATCAAGATTATCCTCATCAATAACTTCTACGTTCTTGAGGATCTTCTCAATCTCTTCAATACGAGCCTCGATGTCTCTCTGCTCGTCCTTCGCAGCATCGTACTCAGCGTTCTCTGATAAGTCGCCCTGTTCACGAGCTTCTTTAATCTTCTGGGCAACCTCTCTACGACGATTAACCTTAAGATCAGCAAGCTCATCCTCTAATTTTTTCAGACCTTCATAGGTCAGAATATTCTTTTTTTCTTCTGCCATAGATAGTTCCCTTCCTTTCATATTTGAATTCCAGGTCAAATGTACTTCATCGCATTCTGCAGTACATTTTACAGTAAGTGCAGTTGACGGGACTTGAACCCGTACCCAATTGCTTGGACATGAACCTGAATCATGCGCGTATACCAATTCCGCCACAACTGCATGAGTCACTGAACGATTGTAACATCTTTAACAACCAATGTCAATCATTCAGTGACTACATAATTTTAGCTTTATCGAAAAGATTTACTCTTCTGTTGTCTCTTCTGTTGCATCAGTATTTGTTGCTGCAACTGGAACTGCCTTCTCTAAGATATAATCGCCAACCTTTGTGTAGAGGATCTCATAATAGAGGTCTTCTTCCTCGTAGCCATAAGTCTTCATGAAGGTTTCCTTATCTGAGATACCTGAGCTCTCAAGATACTCCTGAACCTTAAGATCAACCTCTTCCTCAGAAACCTCGATGCCTACCTTCTCAGCAATTGTTACAACGATCATCTTCTCCTTGAGGTAGTTCTCAACGTTCTCCTTAACGAGAGTCTGGAACGAATCTGCATCATATCCATAATATGAAAGATATGTCTCAAGATCTACACCATTTGTCTCAGCCTGCTCAGCCATGTTATCTGTGATCTGGCTGATTCTTGACTTAAGCTCTTCTTCAGGATATTCAGTAACTTCGCAGTTATTGATAACTGTCTCCATTATATTCATTCTGTCTGTACTTGCATCTGACTCTGAAGCGTTCTGCTCAAGTTCTTTTCTTGTAGCCTCTTCATACTCAGCAACTGTCTTATAGTCTGTTGCAGAAGCGATAAGAGCATCGTTATATACTGGCTCTTCACTCTCTACAATGTAGTTCAGTACTGTCTCGAACAGAGCATCCTTACCTGCGTAAGACTCTTCATAATAATCATCAGGGAATGTAACCTCGATATCAAATGCATCTCCAGGGCTGTGTCCTGCGATCTGTTCTTCGAAATCGTCGATCATGCTTCCTGAACCAAGTTCAACATCAGTACCTGCACCATTTGTGCTACCACCGTCGAATACTTCACCATCGATATAACCTGTGAAGTCGATGTTAACTGTATCGCCCATTGTTGCGATGCCTTCCTTGATCTCATGACGAGCAGTGTTCATACTGATGAGATGTGACTTCTCATTCTCAATATCCTCATCTGTAATCTCAGTCTTAGTTGGAACGTACTCAACGCCCTCATACTGACCAAGCTTTACATACTTAGAATATTTGCTTTCCATTTCTGCTACCGGAGTCTTATCCTTAGAACCACAGCCACCAAGAACTGAAAGGACCATAACTCCTACCAAAATAGCGCTAATCTTCTTAAAATTCATGTTTTTTTACCTTTCTACTATTTAGAGTATAGTATTTTTTCAGCAACACGAAGTTTATAATATCACATATGAGTCTAAAAATAAACCCCCTAAATCTGGTATCATTGAAAATTCACATTTCTATATATAGTTTGCAGAGCATGCTTCGTAATGGTACAATTGAGGCGTATCGATATCTTATGATAACCCAAAACATATATGGTGAATGTCAATAATACAAACTCAATCATAAAGGAGATGCCATGATCCAATCATCACAGGTAAATGTAAAGAAACTTAATCCGACTGCAAAGCTTCCAACCTACGGTTCTGAATATGCCGCAGGTGCGGACCTCTATGCATGCCTGGATTCTGAAATAACTATAAATCACGGAGAAACATATCTTGTAAAAACAGGTATTGCCATGGAAATCCCTGTAGGCTATGCAGGCCTGATATACGCCCGAAGCGGTCTTGCAACGAAACGAGGCCTGGCTCCAGCCAACAAGGTCGGTGTCATAGACAGCGACTACCGCGGCGAGATAATGGTCTCCATATACAACCAGAGCAGCGAACCACAAAAAATAGAGCCAGGTGAAAGAATCGCCCAGCTCGTAATAACTCCATATATAACAGGAATATTTAATGAGGTGTCAGACCTCTCTGACACAACTCGTGGTGAAGGCGGCTTCGGCTCCACCGGTAGTAAATAAAATATATGCCGATTACAACGTTATCTTACTATACAGATCCTGATTCACACGTCTTTCGTAGCTGAATTCAGGGTCTATTTTTTTCTGCCAGTCGTTAAACAGATTATCCAGATACTCACTCTGTCTGTCCTTGAGGATCAGCTCCTTATTAGCATCTGTGGCCTCTCTGTCTGTCAGTGCCTTCACATAGAAAATGTGATATCCGTACTCCGACCTGGTTACCAGACTGAAAGAACCATCATCCAGATTGTATATCTCATTCTTTATCTCCTCGCCATAGATATCAGCAATATCCTCCGGCGACATGGTGTGATAAGCAGAATTTGTAAGTCCGTAATATTCAGACAAGCCCTCGATGTTCATGGTAACGGAACTGCCGCCATTTGCCGCAATACCGCTGACAGGATTTATCAGGGAATCATAAGCCTGCTGAGCCCTCTTCTCCTGAGCTTCCCATTCGTCTTCAGAAAACTTGATAACATCGCCACTTGAAGCAACCGCATAGCACTCAAAGAACAGATCGTAAAATGTAGTCTTTCGGGCATCTTCATCTGATACCTCTATACCAGACTCAGCCAGAACCTCGTCATAAACCTTTGAAGCTATGGCATTCTCTCTTAGAACCTTCTCAACCAGTTCCTGCGACATTTCCATATCCTTTATCTGCGCATCTGTAAGATTTCGGAAGAAAACACTGGCATTTGCTATAACCTCGTTCTCCTCGTATTCAGTAAGGGCAACCTCGTATTCATTTGCCTTGGAATTCAGCATCTTTACCCGAACTATATCCTGAATGATATCTCTTCTGGTGATGTCTTCCATATTGTAGATATTCTCCTCATCCAGATGAATGTTCATCCTCCAGATATCACCGCCATAAGCGCTCTCGTACTGCTGAGCAACCGTATTTGCATAGATGTATACTTCGCCCAGAGACACCTCTTCACCGTCAAATGTAAATACTGCATCTCCTGTAATGGCACTTTCCATATCTTCCGCTCCACATCCTGTTGTGGACAGTATCAGCGCAAGTATAAGTGTGACGCTTACAGCTCTTATCAACTTATTCAGATTGTGTTTAAATCCGAGTGTCTTCATTATTCGTTCCTTATTTCATCTGTCTTTACGATTCGATTTCGTCCTTCGTTACGATCAACGTCTCACCGATGTCTTCAACCGTCTTATCTATAATATCAAGCATTGAATCCTGTATCAAGCTTGATGTTTTCACAGCAAAGCCTGATTCCTTAGTTCTGATTATGCTCATATCACCCTTGTACTTCTTGATGAAATCAGCGATGGCTTCGATCCGAACCTCTGTGCCATTCTTGATTATGTACTGGACCTCTCCCATGCGATACCTGATATCTGTCATCAAATATCCATGCGCCTTGGACTTAATTAATGCCACCTTGATAAGTCTCTCCACTTCTTTAGGCGGAGCACCGAAACGGTCCTTCATTTCTTCAACAAGGGCTTCTGCATCTTCGCTGTCCTCAATCTTGGATATTCTCTTATAAAGCTCAAGCTTGAGGTATTCATTTCTCACATATTCATCTGGAATGAACGCATCAACCGGAAGGTCTATCTGAGTATCAAACTCTTCCTCCACCTTCTCACCCATCCTCTGTCTTATAGCGCTGTTCAACATTTTAACATAGAGATCGTAACCTACTTCCTCCATGTGTCCTGACTGACTACTGCCCAGAAGATTGCCGGCGCCTCTTATCTCCAGATCTTTCATAGATATTTTATATCCTGAACCTAACTCTGTAAACTCCCTTATTGCAGATAATCTCTTCTCTGCAACCTCGCGAATGACCTTGTCGCGCCTGTACATGAGAAATGCGTACGCACTTCTATCGGATCTGCCCACACGGCCTCTCAACTGATAGAGCTGTGCCAGTCCGAAGTTGTCTGCATTATGGATTATTATAGTGTTTACATTTGGTATATCAAGACCGGTTTCAATTATGGTGGTTGAAACCAGAACATCTATTTCTTTATTTATGAAATTATGCATGATATTTTCAAGCTCGCGCTCATGCATTTTACCGTGAGCGAACTCAATGGATGCATCCGGAAGCATATTTTTAAGCTCCAGCGTGATTCTCTCAATATCATCCACTCGATTATAAACATAGTAAACCTGGCCGCCTCTTGCCAGCTCGCGGCTGATGGCCTCCTTCACTATCTCGCGGTCGTTCTCCATGACATAGGTCTGTATAGGCCGCCTGTCGACCGGCGCCTCTTCCAGAAGACTCATATCCCTGATTCCGATAAGGCTCATGTGAAGCGTTCGCGGAATAGGCGTTGCCGTAAGCGTCAGCACATCCACGGTTTTCTTCAGCTGTTTTATGGTTTCCTTGTGCTTAACTCCGAAGCGCTGCTCCTCATCTATTATGAGCAATCCCAGATCTTTATATACCACATCCTTGGAGAGCAGCCTGTGGGTGCCGATAACAATATCGATCTTGCCCTTTGCCAGCCCATCCAGATTTTCCTTAATCTGCTTTGGAGTACAGAATCTGGACATCATCCTGATTTCTATAGGATAGCCCTTCATCCTCTCGTTAAATGTTTCGAAGTGCTGTTCTGCCAGTATAGTAGTCGGAACCAGGTATGCCACCTGCTTTCCGTCCTGCACTGCTTTAAATGCAGCTCTGATTGCAACTTCTGTCTTGCCAAATCCAACATCACCACAGATAAGACGATCCATGATATTGTCACTTTCCATATCACGCTTCGTATCTTCTATGGCTCTCAGCTGGTCCGGTGTTTCATCATAAGGAAACAGTTCTTCAAATTCTGTCTGCCAGACTGTATCTTTTGAGAAACTGTATCCTTTTCTGCTCTTTCTGATAGCGTAGAGTGAGATAAGCTCATCAGCTATATCATCTACATTTGACCTGACCCTGGTTCTGGTCTTGGTCCATTCGGTTCCACCAAGCTTGTTGAGCTTAGGTTTACGTGCATCCTTGCCAGCATATTTGCCAATAAGACTCAGCTGCTCTACCGGAATGAACAGTTTGCCGCCGTCGGCATAATCTATGTTGATGTAATCACGGGTTCTGCCGTCTGAAGTTGTGACCTTCTCGATGCCCTTATAAACACCGATTCCGTGGCGCTCATGAACCACGTAGTCACCAACGTTTATATCGTCAAGTGTAGCGATTGCTGCACCCTGATATTTCTTCGGAAGCTTTTTCCTCTTCTTCACTGACTTCTCGTTGACTATGTCACTTTCGCTGAGAACTGCCAGTCCCAGATCAGGAATCTCAAAGCCCTCCGGAACATTTCCAGTGGTAATACATATCTCGCGTTTCTTCAGTTCGCGGGTCTTGTTCTCTATAAAGAACGCTGGCACGCCTTCTTCTTCCAGGGATTTAGCAAGTCGCTTTCCCCTGGTTGCGGACGGTGTGACGATGGCAACTCTATAATCGTTTTTCCGCCAATTCTTCAGTTCCTTCACCAGTCCCACAACGTCACCATTGTAAGAAACGATGCTTCGGGCATTGAAGCTCACATCCTGCTTCTCACCAAATTCACCCATGGTGCGATAGAATTCCGAAAACATCATCAGTCTGGTATGGGACAGCTTGTCAATGATCATCTCCTTGTCATAGAGAACTCCTGCTTGTCCCGGAAGTATGTAGCCTCCGGTGAGCCTGCCTTCCATGGACATGGAAAATTCCATGCTATACACTCTGGCGCGCTCCAGAACCTTCTCCGGCTCATCCACTACAAATATACTGTCCTTCGGCAGATAGTCCATGATGGAAACGGTATCACTGAAGAAATAATCCACCAGATTATCCATTCCGGAGGTGGAATTGTATTCCAGAATCTCGTCCATGATATGCTTTACATTTGACGTAATGCGTGCATACTGCTCTGTTTTAAATGTTTTCTTGAAGTTCTCTGATACCTTGTCGGCTTCTTCCTGAATCTTCTTGGTTCCCCTCTGCCTTCTGGCCTGACTCAGCACGTATTCGCTGGCAGGGAAAACTTCTATCTCCTTTAGTTCCTCTATGGAACGTTGTGTATCTATGTCGAAATATCTGATTGAGTCGATCTCGTCGCCGAAGAATTCAACACGACAAGGGCACTCTTCCGTGAGAGGGTATATATCAACTATACCGCCTCGTACAGAAAACTGCCCGCTGGCTTCTACAACAGAGACATGTTCATAACCCAGCATGATGAGTCTGTCCTTTAGCTGGGACATTTCATACTCATCCCCCACTGCAAGTCTGGTAGCATACTTCCTGATATATTTCATGTCAGGCAGCTTATCCATCAAACCATCAATGGTGGCTATGATAACCGTTCTCTCCTGCTTATATATTCTCTTTATGATCTCAAGTCTTTTCTTAGCCGTTACATTTCCGTGAATATCCGCGTAGTAGAAAAGCGCGTCCTTCGCAGGGTAGATAAACACATCCCTGTCGTAAAACTTATAGTCCTGATACAGCTTCTCAGCCCTTGCATCATCATAAGTAACTATAAGCACGAAGTCACTGTCTGCTCTTTCCACCTCGGTTATCAGCGGCCTGGCGCTCCGCGTCACTCCCCACACATGTGCCGGAAGCTCCGGATTCTGCCACACGTCCGCAACAGCCTTAGTTAGTGCTTTCATATAGTGCACCTGTTTTGGATTTGGTATTTTTGTTTTTTTGTTTTACTTCATTGAATTCTACTTATTCTTAATTATACTTGTTCATTGCAGAATCCAGCCCATTCTTGATCAACTCTTCAACCGCAAGGACGCTTCTCTCTATAGAATCCTGCATCGTCTTTCTATCTTCCGGACTAAATCTTGCTAGTACATGATCTGCTAAGTCCCAGTCCTCCGGCTTATGACCGACACCAATCTTAACTCTATCGAAGGTATCTGTGCCAATTAACTCAATGATACTCTTGATTCCATTATGACCACCGGCGCTGCCCTTTCCTCTGAGACGGATCACGCCAACATCCAGATCAACATCATCGTAAAGAACAATAAGATCATCTGGAGTACATTTATAAAAATTAAGAAGTTCCGAAACTGATTCACCACTTAAATTCATATAGGTCTGAGGCATTGCAAGTACTACCTTCTCATCAGCAATAAAGCCATGACCCACAAGTGCTTTGCACTGCTTCTTATTAACCGGTATATCGAACTTATCAGAAATTCCAATCAATGCGGAGAATCCAGTATTGTGTCTGGTGCCAGCATATTTAAGTCCTGGATTTCCCAATCCAACTATTATCTTCAATGTTATATAACCTCAATTATTACTTGGTTCATGATACGCTTCGATTTATTTTCTTTGATTCATAATTTTCTCTGCTTCGGCAAGCTGAGCCTTAGTGTTAACTCCCATAATTTCATTTATATCATCAATAACCATCGCATTGACCTTGAGGCCTGCCTTCTTGATGATCTGAATAGTATCGGTCAGATAATATTCTCCCTGAGAATTATTGTTATCCAATCTTCCAAGACTAGCTGAAAGAGCTTCATTATTGAAAATGTACATACCGGAATTAATCTCATTCACTTTGAGTTCTTCCTCAGTACAATCCTTATGCTCAGTAATTTTCTGGAATACGCCCTGCGCATCTCTTATGATACGTCCATAACCTGTTGGATCAGCAATAGATGCTGAAAGAACTGTAACACCATTTGACTCTCTCTTATGAAAATCATAGAGTTTCTTGAGTGTCTCACCTGTGATCAGAGGAGTATCTCCACAGAGAATAAGAGTATCTCCAGTTGTACCAATAAGGTCCTTTGCACACATAACTGCGTGGCCTGTACCAAGCTGTTCCTTCTGCTCTACAAAGCTAACATCTTCCTTGATAGCTTCCTCAACCAAGTCGCCCTTATATCCTATTATTACGATAATATCATCAGCACCAGCCTCAAGAGCAGCATTTATTGAATATTCAACCATTGGTTCGCCATTCACTTCATGTAGAACCTTCGGAAGAATTGACTCCATTCGAGTTCCTTTTCCTGCTGCTAATATAACTGCTTTAAGATTATTCATGTCTGTTAATACCTCTTTTGTTATTGGATTTCATTACTTGCTAATATATCATTATCACATTGAAGTGTCAAAGAAGATATCTTATACGATATTTGTGAAATGTGGAATAAGCGGATAGCATCGGGGCTCATGTGAGTCGTGCGTGCGGTTAGCAAGAGGAAATTATCCAAAACCGCACGCCACAGCATCAAAACAAATCAAATCAAAAACACAACAAAACCCCCTGGCGTTTCAGCCAGGGGGCGTTAAGTCCATTAAGCTTATACAGATAAGTCATCTTCTTCAGCAACAGCTTCCTGATACTTGCTAAGGATAAGGTTCTGGATGCTCTGCCTTGTGTCGGAATTGATTGGATGTGCGATGTCTCTGTATTCGCCATCTGTTGATTTCCTGCTTGGCATTGCAATGAACAGGCCCTTCTCGCCTTCTATAACCTTGATGTCGTGTATTACGAACTCATCATCAATGGTCATAGATACAACCGCCTTCATCTTACCCTCTTTTGCTACTTTTCTTACTCTAATATCTGTTATCTGCATACGTGTAACCTCTTCTAAATCTTAAAGTGTATATCTAAAGCTTTTCTCTATAACTATCTTTGGATTACCCACTTCTCCAGTGTGTACAGTATTTGCCTTAATAGTATCTCTGCTCTCGACTATACAGTTCTCTATGTAACAATTATCTCCGATATGTACGTCATTCAGTATGATCGAATTCTTGATCACACAATTATTTCCTACATATACCTTCTTAAACAGAACTGAATTTTCTACAGAACCGTTGATTATACATCCACTGGCTATAAGGCTGTTGGATGATGTTGCCTCGCCGTTAAACTTAGCAGGAGGAAGGTCCTCAACCTTTGTGTAAACACCAGGCTGCTGACGGAAGAAGAAATCTCTTACCTCAGGCTTAAGGAAGTCCATATTTGTTCTGAAATATGATTCTATCGAACCGATGTTTCTCCAATAGGTATCAAGGCTGAATGCATTGATCTTCTTAACATTCTTATATCTGATAAGTATGTCCTTAACGAAGTCTGTTCTGCCCTCTGCTGCGCAGTTCTCAAGGAGTTCAATCAACTGACGTCTTCTTACTACATATACTCCGATGGATGCTGTATTTGTTTCAGCTACAAGTGGCTTCTCCTCGAAATCGAGAACGCGGCCGTTTTCGCCAACCTTTACAACACCGAATCTGGAAATATCATCTTCGTCAGTCTTTAATTCCTTAGTAACTATAGTTATGTCGGCATTCTTGGCTATATGGTCCTCTAAAACCTTGTTGTAATCGAGTTTATATACTCCATCGCCGGAAGCAATAACTACATATGGCTCGTGTGCATCCTTCAGAAAGCTGATGTTCTGATATAACGCATCTGCTGTGCCCTTGTACCAATAACTGTTTGTAGCAGTTATTGTTGGAGTGAACAGATAAAGTCCACCCTGTTTTCTACCAAAATCCCACCATTTAGATGAGTTCAGGTGCTCATTAAGGGAGCGGGAATTGTACTGTGTAAATACCGCAACCTTGTTAATATGGGAGTTTGACATGTTGGATAGTGAAAAGTCGATAGCTCTGTAGCATCCAGCCATTGGCATAGCTGCTACGGCACGCTTTGCAGACAGATCTCCCATTCTGCTGCTATTTCCACCTGCTAGTATAATACCTATAGCTCTCATATTACTCACCTGCCTCCTTTATTATAGATGCACCACTGGCAAGCAATCCATCAGGATACTCATCTGCAGTAGTCTCTCCGAATATTGCAGTATTTCTTCCAACTTTTACATTGTCAGGAATTACTGAATTCTCACCTATAGTTACAAGGCCAAATGCGTAAACCGCAGGCTTATAAGTATTCTCTGCGTCCTCACCTACGCCAAGCTGAACATTTTTACCAACCTTAACGCCCTCAGCAAGGATAGCCTTATCAAGAACTGTACCGTCACCAATCTCAACATTGTTCATGATGATGGAATCCTTAATTACAGCGCCCTTTCCAATCTTAACAGCAGAGCCGATAACGGAATTCTCAACGTTACCATATATCTCAGTACCTTCTCCAACGATACTCTTTACAACATTGCTGCCTGCTGCGATGTACTGTGGTGGGAGGTTGTCGCTCTTGGTATATATTCTCCAGAACTCCTCATAGAGGTTGAATTCAGGAATAATATCTACCAACTCCATGTTAGCTTCCCAGTAAGATCCCAGAGTACCAACATCCTTCCAATATCCCTTGTAATCGTAAGCTACGATCTTCTTGCCGTCCTCATGACAGCTAGGAATGATGTGCTTACCGAAGTCGCAGGAAGGAACGTCCTTCATCTCAATTAATTTATCTTTCAGAAGCTTCCAGTTGAAAATGTAGATACCCATGGATGCCTTGTTACTTCTAGGCTTCTCAGGCTTCTCTTCAAACTCCTGAATGACATTATTATCATCAGTTATAACAACTCCGAATCTACTTGCTTCCTCAATTGGAACCTGATAAGTAGCAAGCGTTACGTCTGCGTGAGATGACTTATGGAAGTCAAGCATTACTTCATAATCCATCTTATAGATGTGGTCACCTGACAGAATGAGTACATACTCAGGATCATAGTATTCCATGAATTCCAGATTTTGGTATATAGCATTCGCAGTACCTGTGTACCATGAAGCATTGTCTGAACTTTCATATGGCGGAAGAACCGTAACACCTCCGAAGTTTCTGTCCAAATCCCAAGGCATACCAATACCGATATGCTGATTCAAACGAAGAGGTCTGTACTGAGTAAGTACACCTACGGTATCTACACCTGAATTGATACAATTGCTTAGAGGAAAATCAATAATCTTATACTTTCCACCAAAAGCAACTGCAGGTTTTGCAAGCTTTGAGGTTAGAACACCAAGTCTGGAACCCTGGCCACCCGCAAGAAGCATTGCGATCATTTCCTTCTTAACCATATTGTCACTCCTTTATAGCTTGATCTTGATATACAAGTCTATTTTATTATACCACTTAAACGACTCATTTAAAACCATATTTTTATATATTTTTACTTTAAAACTTACATTTTAAAAGGCGATTTTGTATAAAAACACTAAAAATTCGACTACTTTAAAGCCCCTACAAATCAAAATCAGCCAATATCTGCCATGTTTTTTGTAAAAATTACATAATAAACCACAGTTTTTTGATATTTAAGCAAGGTATTTCGACACAAATTAAATACAAAAATCCGGGCCATTTGGAGACCCGGATTCGTAATATTTTTTTATTGTTTTTTTCGTAAAATGTACCGTCACATTTTACTTTATTACTTCTTATCTTCTGTATTGTTGACTGCTTCCTTGACTGCTGAAGCAATTCCTGTAATTCCTGCAAGCTCGGATGGAACGATAAGCTTGTTAGCTGGTCCCTGAGCTGCGCGCTCAAATGCTGCAAGTCCCTTGATAGCAATTGTGTTCTGGGATGGGCTTGCCTCATTCATCATTGATACAGCATCTGCCTCTGCCTGCTGAACCAGACGTACAGCCTCTGCATTACCCTGTGCTCTCTGGATAGCTGCTTCGCGCTGTGCCTGAGCTTCGAGGATAGCTGCCTGCTTCTTAGCTTCTGCCGCAAGGATTGTTGCTTCCTTATCAGCTGTTGCACGAAGAATCTTAGCTTCCTTCTCACCTTCAGATACTGTGATAGCTGCCTGCTTCTCACCTTCTGCACGGATGATCTGCTCACGTCTCTCACGCTCAGCCTTCATCTGCTTCTCCATTGATTCC
>CAMHCL010000039.1 GCA_946183625.1 uncultured Lachnospiraceae bacterium | reverse complement strand
TTCCTAAATCCTGTATTTTCAGAGATATGACTATATCTGCATCACTAGGTTCAGGATTACCTGATGGATGATTATGTATCAGGATCACTCCAGAGGCATCAACCTTCAGGGCTTCCAGAAATATCTCTCTAGGCGATAATATGCTTTTATCAATAGTTCCTTCTGATACTAAAACATCAGATAGTATTGCATAGCTGGCAGAAACAAATACAGCGTATACACGTTCCTTGGTAAGAAATCTGAGTCTTTCCATAAAATAATCAGCTACGGATTCCGGAGAATCATATCTGATATTAGGTTTAAATGTACTTTCGCTTATACGTTTCGACAGCTCTATCACTGCCATCAGCTGGCATGACTTAACCTTGCCAATACCAGGTATGGACATCATATCTTTAAGACTTAGATAATTCAGCCCCGGAATCCCTTTATATACGTTGTGGTAATTGAGAACAGACTGGGCCAGATTAATGGCATTCATATTTCTGTTACCTGTACGTATGATAATGGCAAGTAATTCTGCGTCAGAAAGTGATTCAGGACCGGTGGAAAGCATTTTCTCACAAGGCTTTTCATTTTCTGACATGTCTTCGATTTTCAAATTATTCATAGAACCTCCCTCTGCCTCTTCGGAGCATAGAAAAGTTCATAGATAATAGATTTTACCACATAATAAGGTCTTTTTCTACAATTTTCTGTAGTGACATAAGAATGCCGTATTTAGCATGTGGATATGTCAGACCACCTTGGAAATATACTGCATATGGGTCCTTAAGAGGGCCATCTGCAGAAAGCTCAATGGATGCACCTGAAACAAATGCACCGGCAGCCATAATGACATCTGAATCATAGCCAGGCATAGCCCATGGTACAGGCTTTACAAAGCTGTCAACAGGTGCTGCAGCCTGAATACCTTCACAGAAAGCACATAGTAGTTCAGGCTTTCCAAATACAATAGACTGAATTATATCGTAGCGCTCTTCTGTGCTGTTTGGTATAGCTTTAAATCCTAGCTTTTCATATACATTTGCAGCGAGAATACTTCCCTTTAATGCAGCAGCAGTTACAACCGGAGCAAGGAATAATCCCTGGGCAAAATTCCTGGTCTGGCCAAGTGAAGCACCTACTTCTTTAAGAAGTCCGGGAGTTGTAAGCCTGGAAGCACATTTATCTATACATTCTTTAGTACCGCAGATATATCCGCCTATTGGTGCAAGTCCACCACCAGGATTCTTGATAAGGGAGCCAACTACCATGTCAGCGCCAACCTGTGATGGTTCCTTCTCTTCTACGAATTCTCCATAGCAGTTATCAACCATCACTATCACATCAGGCTTTATGGATTTAACAAAGGAAATGGCTTCACCAATCTGATCAACTGAAAGGGTTGGTCTTGTATCATATCCCTTTGATCTCTGTATTTCTATAAGCTTTGTATTAGGTTTAATGGCGGCCTTTATACCGTCGAAATCCCATTTTCCATCTATAAGGTCAACCTGATTATAGGTCACACCAAATTCAGCAAGACTGCCGATTTCAGGTCTTATTCCAATTACACCCTGAAGAGTATCATAAACACTTCCTGCTATTGAAAGCATTTCATCCCCCGGACGCAGATTTCCGAATAAAGCAACTGTGAGTGCGTGAGTTCCGCAGGTTATCTGCTGTCTTACAAGGGCATCTTCCGTCTGAAATACATTTGCATATATCTTTTCAAGAACATCACGGCCGGAGTCATTATATCCGTAGCCTGTGGTTCCGTATAGATGCTCTTCTGCTAGTCTTGCTTCCTGCATAGCCTTTAATACTTTGATCTGATTAAATTCGGCAATAGCATCAATCCTGGAAAATCTGTCTTTAAGACCTTCTTCCACTTCATTGAATAATTTTAGTGTTTTCGGATCAATTCCGTTTTCTAAGTACATTTCATCTAATGATGTCATTTTATCGCTCCATTTGTTTTTAAATGTTCTATCATATATTCAAGGATCTGTTCATCATCCTTATATTCGTCTTTATCGATCCAGATCACATCACGTTCTCTTCTGAACCAGGTAAGCTGTCTCTTCACGTAGTGACGTGTATTCTTCTTTATGGTATCGATTGCATTATCCAGCAGAATCTGGGATTCTTCTTCAGACTTACCCTTCGAAAGATCTAGATATTCTGTTATTTCTTTGTAGCCGATACCCTGGGATGCTGTAGATCCTTTATGCAGCAGGCCCTGGTCATATAATGACCTGACTTCATCCACAAGCCCCTGTTCTATCATGATATCAACTCTTCTGTCGCATCTGTTATAGAGCTTCTCTCTATCCATGGTAAGAACGAAGTAAGAACTGTTATATACAGATTCCTTCTGCCTCTCAGTTTCATTATGCTCTGATATCGGTTTACCACTTAGATAATAGAACTCCAGTGCCCTGATTATCTTCTTTATATTGTTCAACTTCTCTCAGCTTGTTATATAATTCTTCTCGCCCTTCTTCAGTTTCGGCTGTCTTTTCAAGCTCTTTCCGGATATTAGAGGATTCTTCTTCGGCGAAGTCTATATCATATAATACAGACTGGATATAGAAACCGGTTCCTCCAACTATTATTGGAATCCTTCCGTTATCATATATTTCACTAATGGCTTCCTTGGCCATCTTCTGGAATACAGATACATTGAAATCAGTATCAGGACTCAGTACATCAATTAGATGGTGCGGGATGCAGCACATTTCATCAGGAGTCACCTTGGCGGTACCGATATTCATATATTTATATACCTGCATTGAATCAGCAGATATTATCTCGCCATTAATCCTCTGGGCAAGTTTTATGGACAGGTCGGTTTTGCCAACGGCTGTGGGGCCTGTCAGAACAATAAGTGGTTTTTTCATCGCACGATTCTCCGATTCATCAATCCACGATCCTCTTGAATTTGGAATCCAGTTCATCTTTAGATATCTTTATCATAGTTGGCCGTCCATGAGGACATGTATATGGATTGTCAAGAGTCATAAGTTTTTCTATCAGATATCTGGCTTCTTCCTCAGATATTCGCTGATTTCCCTTAACTGCGGCTTTACAGCCCATAGTTGCAAGCTTTCTAACGAATATATCTTCAGTGATATTCTTGATATCATTAACAAGATATGAAGCCAGTTCAAGGAATATGTCCTTACCATCAAGACCGATAAGATTTGAAGGAAGGGCTGACAGTTTAACGTCATTATCACCGAAGTCTTCCATCTCAAAGCCATATCTGGCAATGATATCTGAATTCTCCATAACTGCAGTCTTTTCCTGACTGGACAGATTGATGATCACAGGTGGGAATATCTGCTGTGATACAACCTTACGGGATTTAAATTCTGCCAGGAAGGTCTCATAATTTACCTTCTCATGGGCAGCGTGCTGATCCATAAGGAAGAGATTCCCATCATATTCAGTGATCCAGTAGGTGTTAAATGCAAGTCCCAGGACTTTATAATCCTTTATACTCTCTTCTGACAGGTAGCCAGTTTCAACAAGAGTTTCCTGGTGATAAGATTCCTGTACTACGTCATTTGTACCTTCATCATTGTTACCGAAGAATTTCTGTCTGTATTCTTCAGGAAGGATATTCTCCAGGACGCTGTATGAAGAGGTATTATTATTTCTGAAACTATTATTTATATTATTCTGAACAGGTCTTGCAGGCTGTGAATTATGAATTTCAGGCTGTATATTGCTTTGAATTTCAGGCTTAGTATTATTGTGGACCTCAGGCTGTATATTGTTGTGAAAATCAGTCTGTAAATTGCTATGAATTTCAGTCTGTGTATTACTTTGAACTTCAGGCTGAGAATTGCTATGCATCTCAGGCTGTGGTGTGTTCTGCTTCAGCATCAGGAATCAGTTCCTTCTCCTTTAATGCATCAGCTACTGAGTGATAGACTGCAGAAAAAAGTTCCTTTTCATTATCATATCTGAATTCTCTCTTGGCAGGATGTACATTTACATCACAGGATTCAGGAGGCATATCCAGGTATAAAACTGTAAAAGGAAATCTATGCTGCATTACATAGGTCTTATAAGCTTCTTCAATTGCCCTGTTGATCACAGCATTCTTTATATATCTTTTATTTATGTAATAATATTCAAAACTTCTGTTACCCTTCGAGAGAAATGGCTTTCCAGTATATCCTGTAATGGTTATATCTCCCTCGGAATAGTCTACAGGAAGAACCGATTTAGCTATGTCCTTACCAAAAAGTGCATATATAGTTTCCTGGACTTTATTATTGCCATTTGTATCAATAACAGTCTTGCCATTTGAAATGAGCTTTATGGCTATTTCAGGATTAGCCAGAGCCACATGTGACATCAGGTCATTTATATAAGAGCCTTCCGTCATATTTGATTTAAGGAATTTGAGTCTGGCCGGAGTATTATAGAACAGATTTCTTACTATAATGGTGGTACCGTCAGGTGCACCGATCTCCTTATATTCTATTTCCTTGCCGCCGTGAATCTCATATCTGATACCTGTAAGGGATTCAGGAGTCTTGGTTATCATCTCCGTCTGGCTTACAGCTGCAATGGTAGAAAGGGCTTCACCTCTAAAACCAAGTGTCATGATCCCCACTAAGTCATCAGCATTATCCAGCTTACTTGTGGCATGACTAAGGTAGGCTTTTCTTACATCTTCCTTATCGATACCCTTACCATTGTCAGTTACACGGATCATGGACTTGCCACCATCCTCGATTTCAATAGTTATTCTTGTGGCTTCGGCATCTATAGAGTTTTCAACCAGCTCCTTTACAACTGAAGCGGGTCTCTCTATTACTTCACCGGCAGCTATCTTATCAATAGTATGTTGATCTAAAACGCGAATCATTTAAGTCTCTCCTTAAGCTCCTGCAGATATAGCATTGCTTTTACTGGTGTCATATTGTCCAGGTCCATAGCTCTGAGCTCTGCAGCAATGTTCATATCTTCTGCAGTTGCAAACATGCTGAGCTGTCCCTGGAATTCTTTCGATTTTTTATTTTCATTCTTATCGGACATCTTACGAACATCTATGTCTCTGGCCTTACCTGTTATATCCTCGTCTGCAAGGATGTCCGATATCTCCCTTGCTCTGTCTATAACTTTAGATGGGATTCCTGCCAGCTTCGCAACTTCTATACCATAAGATCTGTCAGCTCCGCCGGGAACAATCTTTCTCAGGAATACCAGAGTATCCTTATTCTGTTTGATGGATATGGAATAATTATTTACAGCTGACAGCTTATCTTCTAACTCAGTTCATGATAATGAGTTGCGAAGAGAGTTTTAGCTCCCAATAGATTATTATCAGCTATATATTCAACAACTGCCCATGCTATGGACAATCCGTCAAATGTGGAGGTTCCCCTTCCGATTTCATCCATGATGATGAGTGAATCCTTGGTGGCATTACGTAAAATGTTTGAAACCTCGTTCATTTCAACCATAAATGTAGACTGTCCCTGAGCTAAGTCATCGCTAGCGCCAACTCTTGTAAATATTCTGTCAGATATACAGATATTTGCTGATTCAGCAGGTACGAATGAACCTATCTGGGCCATAAGGCATATAAGGGCTGTCTGTCTCATATAGGTAGATTTACCAGCCATATTAGGTCCGGTTATTATCATTATCCTGTTTGTAGAACCATCCAGATAAGTGTTATTTGATATGAATTCATTATTCTTCATAACACATTCAACAACAGGATGACGACCTTCCTTGATATCTATTATGGAATCACTATTCAGAGAAGGTCTGACATAATTATTCTTTATTGCAACATAAGAAAGAGATGCCAGAACATCTATAAGAGCGATGAAATATGCTGTTTTCTGTACTCTTACTACTTCAGCTGCTACTTTTTCTCTGATGGCTACGAATTCGTCATATTCAAGTCCGAAGAGCTTATCATCAGCACCTAAAATGGCATTACTTACATTTGTCAGTTCATCAGTAACAAATCTCTCGGCGTTTGTAAGGGTCTGCTTTCTTATGAAGTAGTCAGGAACCTGATCTTTATAAGAATTAGTTACTTCAAAGAAATATCCATATATCTTATTAAATTTGATCCTGAGGTTCTTAATTCCAGTTTTTTCACGTTCTCTTTCTTCAATCTCAGCTAATATATTCTTGGAATTCTTCTTATTATCCTTGAATTCATCTATTACATGATTATAGCCATGCTTAATAATGCCGCCTTCCTTAACAGTAAGAGGGGCATCTTCATCAATTGAAGCTTCAAGTAACTGATATAGATCCTGTAAAGTATCGAACTCCTGGTACATTTTACGACATATATCAGAGTCAAAATCCTTAAGAAGATTCTGAATATATGGAAGATATTCCAGAGATGTTTTAAATGCCAGCATGTCCCTAGGATTGGCAGACTTCATGGATATTTTGGTAATAAGTCTCTCCAGGTCGTAGACAGAGCTCATATATTCACGCATTTCATCACGTGACATAATGCTGTTATTCATGGACTCTATACCATCAAGTCTTAGATTAATAGACTGAATATTGATAAGAGGCATTTCAATAAAACTACGGAGCATACGTGCTCCCATAGAGGTTTTAGTCTTATCAAGAACCCAGAGCAAAGTACCCTTCTTCTCTTTGTCTCTCATGGATTCAGTAAGCTCCAGATTACGCTTTGTAGAGGAATCAATGATCATAAAGTCAGATATATAATACAGCTTGATATTATTTATCTGCATCAGATTGTCCATCTGAGTTTCCAGCATGTATGTGATAAGTGCGCCTGAAGCTGTTACGCATTCAGGGAGATCCTTAAGACCTATTCCTTCAACACCGATACAATTTAACTGAGTTTCTATTCTTTTTACTGAGGATTCGAAATTAAAGTAAGAATCCGGAACATTACTCTTTGTAATGGATAATTTGTCCTCTAAATCAAGATAAGTTAACATAAAATCATTATTGTTAACCAAACGTGGATTATTCTGGATTATTATCTCTTTTGGCTGGAATTTGCTTATCTCATCATGAATTTTTGAGAAGGTATTTACAGAGGTTGTTAGGAATTCTCCGGTTGAAAGATCTGATACTGCTATACCAAATGCTTCTGACTTCTGATTCTTACCTAAACCTGATGGTGGCATATATGAGATGGTCATTATATAAGTATTACCGGCAGTATCACTATCTCCTATATTGGTACCGGGAGTTATGATCTTGATAACCTTACGTTCTACAAGCCCCTTGGCAAGCTTTGGATCCTGAACCTGCTCACATATGGCTACTTTGTAGCCCTTGTCTATAAGCTTCTTGATGTAAACATCAGATGCATGATAAGGGATACCGCACATAGGAGCACGCTCTTCCATTCCACAGTCTTTTCCGGTCAGAGTGAGCTCAAGTTCTCTAGATACATTTATGGCATCGTCGAAGAACATTTCATAGAAATCGCCCAGTCTGTAGAAAAGGACGCAGTCGCTGTATTCGTCTTTAGTTTTTAAGTAATGCTGCATCATAGGGGACAGCTTGGTTCTATCCATTTTAATCTCCTGATATAAATACTTCTATAACGAATTCATCATTATGATATCCTCTCGTCACCCGGCTCGCGCCTCGATTCCGAACGCAGCGGATTCTAAGGCTTCAAAATACGCAGCCTAAGAACCGGCGTTCTCCAACGGTTCCTCGAGGATATTTAATGATGTATTCGTAATATAGGTTATTGATAATTAGTTAATTATTATTTTACAAGTTCTCCCAGGTAGTAGAAGCCTTTGGCTTCGAGGAGTTTTATTTTTTGGAAGGTGCCGATCAGGGATGGATCGCCTGGGAAGTGGACTACCAGGTTCTGGGACATTCGTCCTGTGAGGTAGCCTTCGTTATGGTCGTTTATATCTTCCACCAGTACTGTTACTGTCTGGCCTTCGAAGCGGCTGGAAATCCTTGTGGAGTTTTCTCTTACTGCTTCCAGTACTCTACTGAAGCGTTCGCTGGTAACTTCGGCTGGAATCTGTTCCATCTTGGCAGCTGGTGTGCCTGTTCTTGGTGAATATATAAATGTAAATGCCTGATCATAGCCGGCTTTATTTACTACATCTATTGTATCCTGAATATCTTCTTCGGTTTCTCCAGGGAAGCCTACCATAATATCTGTGGTAAGTGATATATCAGGTATCTCTCTTCTGATCTTATCCACGAGCTCCAGATACTGCTCTTTGGTATATCGGCGGTTCATGGCTTTAAGAATCCTTGTGGATCCTGACTGAACCGGAAGATGCAGATGTCTGCATACTTTAGGGTTGTTCTTTATAGCTTCTATGAGTCTGTCTGACAGGTCTTTAGGATGGCTTGTCATGAAGCGGACTCTCTCTATTCCATCAATTGCGCATACATCGGATAACAGCTCCGGGAAATCATATTCAGGATTAGCCTTCAGGATGTCGCTTTCTCCCAGGAAGTTAACTCCATATGAATTTACATTTTGACCTAGCAACATTATCTCTACGTATCCATTAGCGGCCAGAGTGCGGCATTCTTCCAGTATATCTTCCGGAGTACGGCTTCTCTCCCGGCCTCTGACATAAGGTACTATGCAGTATGTACAGAAATTGTTACATCCATACATGATATTAACGCCTGATTTAAAGCTGTATTTCTTACGCTCAGGCAGGTTTTCTACGTTTATCTCTGGTTCTGAAAGAACTTCAACAACCTGTGATTCTTCACCTGCAAGGCGCGTATACAGAAGCTCAGCCATTTTATAGAAGTTAAATGTACCGAACATCAGATCTACAAATGGGAATTTGTCTTTTATATAGGCAACTGTTTCCGGCTCCTGCATCATGCATCCACAGATACCGATCAGCTGTAATGTACCAGCCTGTTTTCTTTTCTTAAGCTGTCCCAGATGTCCATACAGACGCTGATTTGCATTCTCACGGACTGTACAGGTGTTATAGATGATAAAATCTGCCTCATCTTCTTCAACTTCTGTGTAACCTATCTTATCAAGGATACCTGTAAGCTTTTCGGAATCACGTGCATTCATCTGACAGCCAAAGGTGGTGACATGATAAGTAGGGGTCTTGCCCTTCTTCTCAATATATTCTTCAATTAATTCATGACATTTGTTTATGAAAAACTCCTGTCTGTCCGGCTCTTTGGTGGGAGCCACAAAATCATAATACATATCTATTCTCCAGTTCTGCCACTTCATCTAACCATATTCTGGATGATGCATCAGAAGGCATTCTTAAGTCTCCTCTAGGTGACAGTGATACACTACCGACCTTTATACCATCAGGCATACAGCTTCTCTTGAACTGCTGATTAAAGAATCTGGTATAGAAAAGTTTCATCCATTTTAGGATTTCCTTGTCTGTATATTTCTCTCTAAATGCTTTTCTGGCAAGTACAAATACCTTTGATGGTGTATATCCATAACGGAAAGAATAATACAGGAAGAAATCATGAAGTTCATAAGGACCAACACTATCCTCTGTTTTCTGAACGATATTTCCGTTTTCATCAGGTGGAAGCAGTTCAGGACTTATTGGTGTATCAAGTATGTCCTTTAATATCTCTGTACTTTCAGGGAAGAGGTCGTTCTCTGCAACACTATCAATCATCCATCTTACCAGTGTTTTAGGAATGCTTCCGTTAACATTGTACATACTCATCTGATCGGCATTATAAGTACACCATCCCAGTGCAAGCTCTGACAGATCGCCAGTACCTATTACGATACCGCCATGAGAATTAGCATAGTCCATGAGAACCTGAGTTCTCTCTCTTGCCTGTACATTTTCGTATGTTACATCCTTAACTTCTATGTCATGTCCGATATCCTTATAATGCTGGAGGCATGCATCCTTAATATCTATAACAAGTGGATCTGCACCCAGGCTCTTTATAAGATCGATGGAATTTCTGTAGGTTCTGTCTGTGGTACCAAAAGCCGGCATAGTTATTGCTATAAGCTCGCCTGGTTCCTTCTTCATCTTACGAAGAGCTTTGGCACATACAAGCAGTGTAAGTGTTGAATCCATTCCGCCGGATACACCTACAACAGGTTTTGAGCCGGTAACGGTAAGTCTTTTTATAAGACCGGCTACCTGCATATCAAATATATCGTTACATCTTCTTACTCTCTTCTCTTTAGAAGCTGGAATAAATGGATGTTCTGGGGCGATTATGTATTTGCCATCGGAATCAACAACATCGTAGCCAGTACATTTTACGGTAACTATATCAGATAAAATGTCGTTATTATAAGCAGCTGAATCGGCAAATGTAGTTGATCTCAGTCTGTCGGCTCTGATCTTACCCAGATCCATGTCGGCTATCATGATATAGTCGTCTGCAACCACATCTCTGTTCTCATTAAGGATCGTTCCGTTTTCAGCCAGAAGTGAGTGTCCGGAGAACACGAGATCCTGAGTGGATTCAGAGGCCCCAGCACTTACATAGAGGTATTCACAGTAACCGGAAGCTGAAGCCTGCTTAACAAGGCTTCTACGATAATCACGCTTAGTTATCAGCTCGTTGCTGGCAGACAGGTTTATGATCATCTCAGCACCACCAAGTGTAAGCCATGTTGAAGGAGGAACAGTTGCCCACAGGTCTTCACATATCTCTACACCGAATTTGAGGCCGTTTTCCAGATCATAAACTATGTTATTTCCGATTGGAATCTCATAATCCTCTTCCAGTTCAAAACCGATTTCTGAGGCATATACGAAATTTACATCCAGGTCTACAGCAGATGTAAACCATCTCTTCTCATAGAATTCATTATGATTAGGGATAAATGTCTTGACAGAGATACCGATCACCTTTCCGCCTATTATTACAAATGCAGAATTATAAAGCTTGGAATTAACCTTTACAGGTGAGCCGATTATTACTATCTCAGAGCGATTTTCTGTAGTTGCAACAATCTCTGACATTGCTCTCATGGCATTTTCGTAAAGTGTGCTCTGCAGGAACAGATCCTGACATGTATAACCGGTTATAGCAAGCTCAGGAAAAGCGATGATTCCTGCGTCATATTCATAAGCCTCTGTAAGCTTAGTGAGTATAGCTTCTTTATTGAATTCTGTATCAGCAACACGTACCTTTGGAACAAGTGCTGCTGCCCTGTAAAAATCATACATAACGTATTCCTCCTATATCATATATGTATAATTAAGTTGTTCGTCTTATAACTATTATCTAATCACGAGAGCTTATATCCCGCTCCAGACCTTCTAAATAATGTACCAGAGCCGCTCCGTGTGAATGGATAAAGAAGTCATCATCCAGCTCCATGTATTTGAAGTTCTTGGCATGACCTTCATTTACTCTTTTAACGTATTCATCCAGCTCACTGAATCGCATATAATACATATCATTTCTATCTGTGAAAAGGATGAGCAGGAATGATACGCCGCCCTGCTGCTCGAATTCCTTCATAAAATTATATTGATGTTCATGAATATTCTGCAGGGAAAATGTATCAGTATGGCATTCTTTAGCATCAAAACAGATAGGAATCTCCTGAACAACACCGATATAGTCAACTGTGGAATCCTTCTCAAAATAAGCTTCGGTTATAAGCTTCTTCTCCGAGTCGAATTTAAGAGGGACTATAGGCGTAGGTATCTTCTGTACCAGAGCCAGCCCGGCTTTTCGGTAATATTCATTTGTAGAATTTATGAGGTTTTCGAAGGTGGAGCCTCGAAGGCCTCGGGAATTCCATGTTGCCATATTTGTTTTCTCCAGGAGTACTATACACATATCTGCTCGTCACGCGGCTCGCGCCTCGATTCCGAACGTAGCGGTTCTAAGGCTGTAAAATACACAGCCAAAGAACCGACGTTCTCCAACGGTTCCTCGCAAACATGTGTATAGTACTCCTAATTTACAATATCATAATAAACTACTAATTATATCAGGTACATCAGCATGGAATTCACGACCATCCGAGAACTCCACCAAGTATGCATGAAGTAACTGAGTGTTGATGCCAAACTCTTTTTTGTATTGGTCGTTGATCCGGCGGGAGCCATATTTGTAGTCTCCAAGTATTGGATGACCCAGATGGGATAAAACTGCCCTTATCTGATGACTCTTACCCGTGATCAGCTTAACCTTAACCAAGCTGAGATCACGTTCAGGATTATATTTTATTATCTCTATTTCTGTCTTGATGAGCTCTGCCTTTTCCTCAGGCTTCTTATCATATATTTGAACCAGGTTTTTGTCATTATCCTTTGCAAGGTAGCATTCTATATATTTCTTGTCATATTCGAAGCCACCTGAAGCTACAGCCAGATAATACTTTGACATTTTACGGCTTCTTATCTGTTCAGACAGGTATTTACTGCCTGCTGGTGTTTTTCCGGCAAGGATTATACCACTGGTATTCCTGTCCAGCCTGTTACAGATTGAAGGGTGAAATGTATTGAGGCTTTCTGATGTTATCGCTCTGCTACTTAGAAGATAATCTATAATAGCCTCATTTATACTGTAATCATCAGGCTTGGCTTTCTGTGACAATGAAGGTGTATCATTAGACTCTTTCCTGAACTTCTGAATCGTTTCGTCTGATAAGTACATTTTAACTGAGTCGCCACAACTAAGAGTCTCGTTACCATCGGCTTTTTTATCATTAAGTACGATATTCTTCTTTCTCAGCATCTTATATATAAATGAAGCAGGTGCTGTATTCAGGTAATTCATGCACAGCTTCTTTAGCTTATAACCTTCTTCATTTTTAGTGATTACGATTTCCTTCATTATCAGAATCCTAATGTTATTACGCTAAATGCGATTCTTTCGTCTTCTTTAAGCTGCTCTTCTTTAGGTGCG
>CAMHCL010000038.1 GCA_946183625.1 uncultured Lachnospiraceae bacterium | reverse complement strand
ATATCAAGCAACGAGGGCAATTGGCGATAGGATGTCTTCAGTTCATATACTTCCTTATCAGTTTTTATAGACTCTGGGTACGGCAGTTCTTCTTCCACAATATGAAGATTCATAGTTTTGGTAACGCCTGACGCAAGCCTGGCCGTAATAGTGACATCTCCCGGTTTCTTTATATTAAATGTACCATTCATCCAAAACGATGCAATATCTTCATCTGAAGAAGACCAGATTACATCCTTATTCTGTGCATCCTCAGGGACAACTGTATAGCCGATGCTATATGATCCATGTTCTTCATCAAATGGTATGTAAACATCATCTTGTTGGAAGAAAATATCTGTGGCAAGCGTCGCATCTTTGTTAGGAATAAATTTAGCAGTTATAGTAGCATCACTATGGCACTGATAATCATATGGATCCACAACATTTCCATCATCATCTTCCCATTCTATGAATGTATACCCTTCCACTATAGGATTTGTTACACTTCCCTCAAAACCATATCCGTCAATTATATAGAGAGGATACGAATCATCCTGTACATTTACCGTAACCTTATGAACCTTGTTATCCAAGTCGTCCATATGTTCGTCCATCCAGGTGACTCTTTTGATGATCCAGGCCTTATATGCTTCCTTGGCTGTCTCCGGGTCAAATGTTTCTTCTGGATCTAATGGATAGTATTCCAAATCCATCTGCTGAGACAGCTTTGTTTCTTCATAATACTGATCGATAACTCCACCATCTTCTGCTATCCGCAAAAGCGAAGCCTTAACCTCAGGCCAGCATGCTTTTATCTCAGGCACGAAACCACCCTGTTCCTTATCATAAAGCATAACCTTTATCCAGTTATGGTTCACTTCAAATTCCGTATAATTATTGTCATAATACCATGCATAATCAAAATCCCAGAGCGGTCCCCAATATAAAATGTCATCACGCTTCTTATACACATATGTACTTCCTGTAACATAGGCATCTGCATTCATACTTGCCTGCATCACCAGCCAGTACTGCGCAGCAGATTTGAGATCCATCATATCTCTGTAGCTTGTTCCCTCTGTGCCTTCAAAGTCCCCACTATATAATGCATCCTCTAAATCCTGCATGTATCCTCGGATGTACTCCTTCTGCACATCATTCACATATCCGTCATCATCCGGATCAAAGTTTGGTGTATGATTTGCCCAGATTACATCATGGTCTGTCTTAAAATAATTAGGAGAACTTGTATCAGTCTGTCCAGCATTCTGCACCAGATATCCACCTGATATCAGTGCTGTATCAGTATCGCCTTCTTCCAGTTCATCTATTTCTATCCTGTTTTCTCCAACTCTGACCTGTTCACTCAGATAATAACTTCCAAGGTACTTCTCATAAGTGCCCTCAGTATTTCTCATAATAATATCAACAGGAACCCCGCGTGGAGTAAACTCCATACCAATATCATCTCCAAGCCACGCAGTAACCCTGTCCTTGATCAGAGTTCTGTCATATGCATTTGCCAGAAGCACCCAGTGTTTATTCTTCCCCAATCCAAGCACATCTGCCTTCTTGTCCAGCTTTAACTTATATGGCTTTTTTGTTTTTGCCCTCCACGACGAATTACCTCTGCCCTTGATCTCCATGACACTTTCAGGCAGATCCGATAAGGACACATCCTGCATATCCGAATATCGAAATCCATCAGGAACATCAATACTAACGGTTCCGAAACATTTAGTATTATGATCCTTATCATTATTCATGTCATCAATCGTACCCTGCGATTCATCAATAGTGATATACATCACCGGAATCCCATTATCCACCGTCATTTCATCGGCATAAGATACATTTGACGTTAATACCATGACTATCACTGCGAGGAAAGCAGCAATAATAGTTAAATGTACTTTTTTCTTCATGTTCAACCCCTCAAACGACATATTTCTAACTAGTTCTATGATATCTTGTATTGAGGTAAAGTACCACTATTTTTTTCTTCGTTTAATTTGTGGCGAATAAAAAATAGCTCACATAAAACCTTTAATAGGTCTTACGCGAGCTAAAGTTTAATGATATCAATTTATATGCAAACTACCAGGAGATAACTTCATGACCATCTTCTGTTACAAGTACCTGTATCTCCCACTGTGCGGAGTTTGATCCATCCTCTGTATATACTGTCCAGTTGTTATCTTCATCAATAAATATCTCATGGCTTCCGGCATTTACCATAGGTTCAATAGTGAACATCATGCCCGGAGCCATTAATATATCTGTTCCTCTTCTTGTGCAGTAGCTTACCCATGGTTCCTCATGGAACTCAACGCCTACTCCATGACCACCGATTTCTCTAACAACCGAGTAGCCATTAGCCTTGGCATGATCATGAACCGCCTGACCCATATCTCCAAGGAAGCCCCAAGGCTTAACCTGCTCAAGTCCAAGTTCAACACATTCCTTTACTGTCTGAACCAGCTTCTTATCAGCTTCCGTTACATTTCCAAGCATGAACATTCTTGATGAGTCTGAGAAATAACCGTTCAGGATTGTGGAACAATCTACATTGATGATATCTCCATCACACAGGATTTCATCCTTGCTTGGAATTCCGTGGCATACTGCATCGTTGATTGAAGTGCAGACACTCTTTGGAAAGCCTTCATAATTAAGTGGTGCAGGAATTGCGCCATACTTCTTGCAGACTTCGTTGATTATATCATTGATATCCTCTGTGCTCATGCCAATCGCAATCTTGTCAGCAACCACATCCAGACATTCAACATTTACCTTTGCACTCTCCTTGATCATGGCAACCTGTTCAGGAGTCTTGATCATATCGTGAGTTGGAACCTTGTGCTTCTGGTTCTTTATAGTCTCGATTTTTCTATCAAATTCTTCATGGCAAGCTTTATACTTGCGTCCACTTCCACACCAACATGGATCATTTCTTCCGATTTTTGCAGCCAATTTTCTATCCTCGATTTCTTCTAATAATTACAATACTATGGTTAGTTTTATTTAACCTTGAGAATTGTATCACATAATATCTCTTGTGACAAGATGGGAATTGGGGACAGCGGGTAATTCGCATATATCGAAAAGGCACCAAGAACATACCCTCCAAACGACGCTCCGCTTTCTAAGCGTTGTCTGTCGTCTCGCTTACGGCTATTCGGGGAACGTCCGCTCAAGGGCTTTACTTTCTTGAAACCGGTCGGCGGCGCCCCTCATAGCCTACTCGACTCCGACAGCGCTAAGAGACTGCGCTATTGTTTGTCGGATATATTCTTGGTGCCTTTTCAGTTATATATTGGGGATAAATCCGCTGTCCCCAATTCCCATAATTTAATGATCAAGTGCTTCCAGTGGTTTGATGTGGGCGGCCCACCTGGCTGGGATTGCGCCGGCGAGAACTGATACCAGTGTCGAAGATATTATAACCAATGCGATAAGCCACAGTGGCGTGGTCATAATGTAAGCATCCTTCGGCATCGCCATAAGTGCAACCAGCTTTCCATTGATGAAATAGTTGATCAACATAGAAAGCAGCACGCCTAACACTCCTCCCACAAAGCCCATAAGTGCGGACTCAAAGAGGAACATGAAGCTTATGTCGTCGCTGTCGGAGCCCAGCATCCTGAGAAGTGCTATCTCACGAACACGGTCATACACAGCGGTCATCATGGTATTGATGATTCCGATCACAGCTACAACTATGGCGATTGCACCAATTATACCCAGCACCATCTGCATGGTTCCGATAGTGCGGTTCACGCTTTTTAACATTTCAAGATTATTCTCAACTCTATACCCCATATCCCTTACGACCTTGGATACAATTTCTACATTTTCAGTCTTATCCACACGAAGGATGATCTCGCTATAAACCCAGACTTTATATGGATTGTCATCCTTATCGCGAGGCTGGCCTGGCATGTAGCCGTCCACGGACTGACGCTTGATATAATATTTCAGCGTATCTATGTCTGTATAGAAATTGTAATCATATTCGTTATCTGTTTCGCCGACTATATTAAGATTAACCATTTGGCTTGGAGTTTCTGAAGCACCACCTGCATCCGTAGCGCTTGCCTTCTCTTCAGCATCAGAGCCATCCCCGAATTCATCTTCTCTATCTTCCGATTCTTCATCCTTCGGAATATCCATAGGCATCAATTTGAATTCCAGCCTCTGGCCCGCCAGACTTCGTGTGCCCTTCGAAGATTCTCCATAGATCTGCCCGGTTCTGTCATTGTAAAAGACATACCTCGAGCCCAGCCCGGCGAGAATCTGCGGCCTGGATCCATTTTGCTTCGGATACTTTCCTTCTGCTACCTTGAGACTCTCCAAATATTCTGCAGGCACTCCCAGAATAGCATTATAGCCCATAAAACTACCCATTTTCTCAGTGCCGTCAAGAGAGACAACCGGATAGACATCCGTTACATTTCCCAGCTTTTCAAATTTCAAAACTGTGCTGTCTGTCAGTATGCGGTCTTTCCTTGTGGTGTCGGTCGAATAGACATGGATTTCCCTGGTGCTTCCAACCTTCTCCACCTGCTCCACCATGGCCCGGCGCGCGCCGATTCCCGCAGTTAGCATGGTGACCACCGACATGATTCCGATCATGATTCCTACGATAGTCAGTACAGTTCTAAGTTTTCGAAGCTTTAGATTTGCAAAACTCAGCCTGAATATATATCCCATATCAATCGAAATCCTTCTCCAGTTTACGCTTCTTCATTCTTCTGAGGACGAGCAGCACCACGAGTACCACAACCACAACAGCGATCACAATCCCCAGTTTCTCTATATCGGTCAAATGTTTCGCATCATCTTCCTTAACAACTATAACATCGGAATAATCCTGCTCGATAACATCGATCTTTCCATCATTTCCGAGCTGCACTTCCTCCGTGAATACTTCGCCATTCACGTCCTCATAAGTTACTGTCATCACGTTATTATTTCTGTCACTCCTGCCCAGCGCTGTAGCCTTAGTTATGATATCGATATTTCCATTCTTTCCAGCCTGAACATTGCCCACAAAGCACTCAGCATTTGCTATGCAGTCACCGCTCACCTCCGCCGAAACCTTGTAGATATCAGCTGCACCCACATTGTTCACCGTCGAGATTATCTCAATATTATCGCCGAGTCTTATCTCCTCTTCAGCGATATAAGTTTCAGAAATCTTCACCTCTGTCTTCAGCCTGATTGGAACGTAGATGGTATCCTCAACCTTATAGCTCTTCGCCCAGTCCTCGTACTCCGTCTTAACTATCAGCTTGTAGGACTTCTCCTTCAGATTCTTCATGCTCTGCATATCAAGCGAAAGCTCCGTCTCAGCCTCACCCTCCAGCTCAGCCACATAAAGAGTACCCGCACTGTCCACCGGAATGAATTCACCATTTTCCGAGTATACAGTACATTTCATATTCATAACCTTGTTCTTGGAAGTATTCTTCAACTTGAACTTCAGGTTAAATGTATCGCCGGCGTATATATCCTTTCCACCCAGGTCATAGTCCGTAAGCATGACGCGCGGAGTCGCAGCATCCACACCGCCCCTTGGAATTGCAGCGACCGATAGAATCATCACGGCTGCTACCAGAATAGATATTATGACTTTCTTTGATATTTTCATATGTACTCTCCTTATTCAGGGGAATCAACCTCCGTCCCCATTTCTCATTAATTCTTCAGCGATATTAAGCTGCATATCCTTGAAGAATTTTATATTCGTTCCACACAGTACTATAAATTCCAGCACTACGGTTATGATAATGGCCAGCCAGGCCACGTGTATTCCTCCGGAGTAAATGAAGGAAAAGAGAACTTTATATAGCGCAATCTCTACGACAAGTCCCAGCACAACGCCGAGCACGCAGGATACGATCCAGACTATACCGCCCTCTAAAACTACCGTTTTCAGCAGACTCTTCTGCGTCATTCCAATGGCTCTCAGCTGGGCAAATTCGTTCCGCCTCTGCTCGAGGCTGCTGAGATTTACATTCATAGTGTTGAAGATACTCGTCATCACTATGACCAGGATGATCACTGTGATGAGGATCATTACTTTAAAACCATTCGCCATCATCGACAGAACATCTACATAACCTGATACATATGCAGTGGACAATGTTTCACCCGTCGTTTCATCAAACTCATTTTCATATAGAGCATTGTAGAACTCCGGAGTAGACAGATCCGGGCTAAATACATTTGTCACATGGAATCTAAAACCTGAATAATCATCTTCAGTAAAGCCCGTCGCATCCTGAAATCTGTCGAGAGGAACCACTATCGTCGGCTCATATCTTTTCTGATTCGGATCCTTAGCCAGAATTCCCTCAATGACATATGTCCTATACTTTCCTTCTTCAATAAGCTTCTGCCTGGCCGCCTTTACGATCCAGGCTTCCGTCGAAGCCGAACCAAGGATTGGAATATAATCCTCATCCTCAGATTTTTTCTTCTTATCATATGCTTCAGCATTCTTTCTTTCTCGCTGAACCAGATCATATAATTCAACAGGATCCACAATCTGTATCTCGTCGCCAACTTTTAGGTCCGTCAGCTGATAGGTCTCCATACCGCTGAAGAGCGAATCATCATCCTGATCCGCCGGTGCTGCATCCACATAATTCACAAGCAGAACCCCATCAGGTGACAGGTCCATCGTGCCGTCCACGAGGCATTTCTCACATCTGCTGTAATCCTCTGCATCATATCCACAGATCTGAAGCTTCGAATCAAATAGCAGTACCATATCATTTATCTTTTTTCTTGCAGGGGCATCTGCTTGTCTCTTCATCTCTGCATCGTAGTCAACAAGATGAATCTCATCACCTGAGTCCCCCGTATCATCCGAAGTTCCCGCTTCGTCCTGAACCGACACATCCATATCAGCATCACCTTGAGTCGCATCTTGTGGCACTTCCGCATCACCCTGAGTCGCATCTTGCGGAACAAAAGCCGAAAACAGCGAACCTTTGCCCCAATATGTCTCATTTAATAATTCTTTATTTAAATGTTCGTAAGTGAAATTATCCTGGGAAGTGTAAAGCAAAGCGTCATAGCTATACTTCGGCTCATCTATCCCCCGGGCATCAGTTATTACCTTAAGTGCCTCCGGCGAATAGAGTTCGGACCGCATTTCCTCTCTGGAGGACACGCCCATCAGCTCCGCCTCCATGTATTGCTGGTAATAACCAACCTGATCATCCGCATCATTTATCAGGTTGAAAAACGATCCCAAGAAGCCGCCCATCACAACAACAGTCCCAAGTCCGAAAGCCATGGCTCCGACGTTCTTGATAAAACGCCCGGTATTCCTGCGGATATTCTTATAAGCATAATCGCCCTCTATTCCGAAGATCAGCTTCCATATGCCGCTCCGCACAGACTTAAATTTATTATTCTTAATAACATAGGTTCCGCGAACAGCTTCGGCCGGACTCACATTTAACGCCTTTTTAATGCAGTCACCGACTGCAAAGATCATGTCCCCGTAAAATGTAACGGCAAGGAATATAATTGGTATAAAATGGAACCCTATCGGCCACTTCATTCTCAGGCAGAAAATGATACTGACTACGTAGCCCAGCACTATTCCGAAGGCAATTCCCAGAGACTCTTCAATAAAAGCTTCTCTGAAAACAATTGCCCTGACCTGCTTCTTAGTCGCACCTATGCATCTCAGCTGACCATAGTCCCTAACTCTTTCCATAATGGATATCTGAACGCTGTTCCTGAGTATCCCGACTCCGATTATTGCGAAGATATAGGATACTAAAACCGCAAAAAGCACAACTATATAATATGTAACTGACGAAATTGGATCACTATCGGAGGTAGCCAGATAACTCCACGCTATAGCTTCATTCAGCTCTGCCTCAACACCGTAATCCTTCATGATCTTCTTCATATAATATTTCATGAAGAACTTGTCCGATACATTTATAAATAAGGCATTCGCGTATAAATTCTGATCATCCTCATCATACCAGGAATACGACTTGCCAATATAAGCCGAAGTGACGTAATCCTCATTCACTATCGCCTGAATCGTATCCTTATCATTAGTCAGAACAAGGATGTCATAGTCAGCTTCCTTCCGCACCTCCTCCCTCTCATGCTCAACGAAGTTCAGGAAGCTATTCAGGAACGCAAAAAGGATAGCTGCAACTATTGCGCAGCCAATGATCGTAAATACAAGGCGTTTCTTGTTTGTATGTAAATATCGATTTCCTAATTCGATATAATCTCCCATGTTATCCATCCCGGTTCCTAAAGTTTTTTAAAACACTGCTCACGATTCGACAATCTGTCCATCCTTGATATGAACGATCCTGTCAGCTCTCCTTGCAATATCATCATTATGCGTAATGATCACGAGAGTCTGTCCCAGCTCATTCACAGAATTCATCAGCAGCTCCATGACCTCTTCACCGTTTTTCGAATCAAGAGCGCCTGTAGGCTCATCCGCCAGAAGAAGGCTCGGCTTGTTAGCCAGCGCCCTGGCGATGGCAGTTCTCTGCTGCTGACCACCCGACAGCTGATTCGGCAGATGTTTCCTTCTATCCTTCAGTCCAAGTATATCCATCAAATGTTCTATATACTCTTTATCCGGTTTCTTGTGATCAAGGAGCACCGGCATAGATATATTTTCCTCAACATTAAGAACAGGAATAAGATGATAAGCCTGGAAAATAAAACCAATCTTTCTGCGGCGAAAGATTGACAGCTCATCATCATTATATTTAGTGATTTCCTTACCATCTACATATACATTTCCATCAGAAGCAGTATCTACGCCGCCCATGATATTGAGCAATGTTGACTTGCCGCTGCCCGATGCACCGACAACAGATACAACGCTTCCCTTCTCTATAGTAAGATCTACATTGTGGAGTGCGATAACCTGATTCTCCTTCTCCCCGTAGATCTTCGTGACCTTCTCCATCTTTACTATATCCATAGTCCAAACCTCTTTCAGTTTTTGCCAAAGTATAGTCCCCTTGGTTCTTATAGTATAACACTTAAATGCACCAATCGTATACATCCGGTTGCAATCACAAATCCAACATGTTACGATTTTTTTGTAACCTTTTGCATATCTAAATCGTATACTATATGAAAGGCCTTTCAAGACAAATCAAACATTCAGGAGAATACATATAGCAATGAGAGAACCTGTTGAAAAGTTAATAGATTTATATCAAGAACATTTGTTCGCAGCAGCTTTCAGTATATGCAAGAATACATCGGACGCAGATGATGTGGTACAGGATACATTTTTAAAATATCACATGTCCAGCAAACAGTTTTCATCAACCGAACATATCAAAGCATGGCTGTTGAGAGTTGCGATCAACAAAGCAAAGGATGTCAATCGGTCCTTCTGGAAGCAAAGAGCAATCTCTATAGACGAGTATACTGAATTAGTATCAGACACATCCGGAGTAGAGGATGCAAATGTCCTCTCAGAGGTTCTTAAGCTGCCCCTGAAATATCGTATCGTGATCCATCTGTTCTATTACGAAGATTATTCAATATCCGAGATAGCGCAGATTCTGAAGATCACAGAAAGCAACGTAAAGGTAAGACTTTCAAGAGGTCGAAGCCTCTTACGAGACAATATGCAGGAGGATTTAGTTTATGATTGATGAAAATAACTATAAGAGAGCACTTAGCAATATTGAAAGCCGTTCAGAGATAACCCTCGAAGGGCTTGAAAAGAGAAAGCATGCCAAGATAAGAAAGCGTGCACTTGTAACCACCTATTCACTTATAGGAGCCGCAGTCCTGTTCGCTGGGTCAAATGCAACGGCTTACGCCATGAATGGAGAACCATGGATCACCTCAATTTTCAAATCTGAAAGCGGTATTGAGATGACCGTTGAGAATATGGATGACGACACTACCGTTGGAACCGTTACTATTAATGACGACGCACTGGATGCATTCTACGATGTTGAAGGCGATAAGCTGTTCTTCACATTCAAGGACATCAAGCAGGACATAACAGATCAGTGCAGTGACAAGGATTACTTCAGATACGACTATGATGGTGAAGACGGACATAAGCATACAGTCATAATTGGCGGAACACCTGAGAATCCTGGTTACGCGGAATATGCATTTGATGAAAATGGCAAATGTGTCTTCGACTTCAACAATCTTCTAGGCAACGTAGAAAGCGTCGATGACGGTACTGTATTAGTTTCCCAGTCAACTAGCGAAGATGGCGATGTCCAGACAGATACATATGTCACAGTAGTGAAGGATGATGACAATGCCGAATCGACATACGTACCTAAAGAAGCCCAAAAACCTGACTGGCTCATAAACGCTGAGAAAGATCTGGGTATTAAATAAACATAAACCAATAGGCACACCTAAAAAATAGCAGCTGAGATTAAAATCTCAACTGCTATTTCTTTTATTAATCTTCTTTAATGTATCTCTTTAATCTCTTGCCTCTTCTCTTTAGCTTTACAAGGCAGATCAGGAATGCAGCACCTGCACCAAGCAGAACTGCTATCGGCATCCATACACCGGTTGGAATTTCTGCTTCACGCGAATTGGTTACATCCAGCGTTTTATCAGCATCCATTTTGATCTGTAACGAAGAATCACCTTCCTGTGCTCCATCGTTAAGGCTAAAATGCGATGAATAGCCTTCTCCCTCCGGAAGATTCTCTGTAACACTAACATCAATATTCTTTGGTAATGCCACTATTATTACATCACCATGTTTCATTTTAAATGTAGAATCATTCGTAAGCTTCTTATCTTGAACAACTCCATTCTTAGACCAATCAAATTGCTGTGTCTTAGCTCCACTGACTATTTTGAATGTAAAATCAAAGTCTTTGGATCTGTTACCCATATTTCCGACAACTATTTTATTAATAGTTAAATCCACAACAGCATCGTTCTTTTTGTTTTTAACCGTTATAAGATTTCGGAATAATTCCTCTTCAGTTATGTCTTCCTGACTAACCGAACCTTCAAATTCATCTGGCAAACTAACAAATTCAACTACTCCAAGGTCAGATACTGTAAACTCTATATCTCCAGTAAACCCAATATAATTCAGCGGAGCATGTCTCTCTGTAAGATAATATCTTCCCGGTTTTAATGTTTTGTCCTCAGCATCCGAAACTATAGTGATTGTTCCTTCACTATCAGTAATTAAACCATTGTACCCCGCCATAGGACTGGCCGATTTTGTGTAACCATTTATACTGTTATATACTTCTTTGTAAAGATCGAATATAGCACCACTGAGTTTTGTAGCCGGAGTTTTGTCATCTGTTTTAAGCACTTCAATAGTATATGGCTTGTTATAAACATCTACATAGCCGATAATACCATTTTCTCCATCTGACTTCTTTGCCCAGCCCGCTCCATTCGGATTAGTTAATGTGATAATATCATCAGGATCTTGTGCATCCTTATTAACTCGAAATCTTATAGGAGAAGCCAGTCCAATATATCCATTTGGTGATTTGGTCTCTGTAAGAACATATTCTTTCGCAGGATCAAACTGATCATACAATATTACTATTTTACCTGTTTCATCTGTTGTATAGCTATCAATCTCAACGCCATCACAAGTAAGTGTAAATTCACCACCCGCAAGAGGATTCTCTTCATGCGGATCAGTTCCATCCCACTTAAACAATCTTAATCCAAGTCCGCCAGGCCGGATATTCGTTACTGTATCTGTACGAGTATTATTTGCCTCACCGGTAGGAGTACCAACTGTGTAATCAACTGTATAATTCATCGGTGTTGTTACACCACCATAAGTGTTATCAACAGTTACAGTACCACCCTCAGCAATCGGTGTAACTGTTCCGGCATCTGTTACAACACCATCCTCAGAAACAGTCGGATCAGGATTCTCAATAGTGACTTCTCTCACTTCCAAATCAGCGAAATCCTCTTCAAAGTAGTAATAAACCGATTTCTCCGGATATTGCATACGTCTTACAGAATCTTCAACAAGATTGCCATTTCTATATAATGCGACATAAACATCCCCATATCCATCCGAGAAGGATTCATCAGTCCATTCCTTATTTACCGTAAGTCCCCATCCTCGTTCATTCTTAACAAACAACTTAGGAGTCTCTTTCGCTCTGACAATACCCTTATTTTCGGCTCCATCTAAAATATATGTTTCGCCTTCTCGTTTATACTCCTGTAATTTATAGCCTAATGGAATTTCATCATCCATTTCCTGAACCATAAACTTCGAGTCTACAGGAAGTCCAGGAACAAGCACCTTATAACCAGCAGGTATTTCAGAAATTGTACCATATATCGATGTATAGAACGTCACTAATTCTTTTGTACGATCATTAAGAGCATCTATTATATTATTATCCCACATATATTTTGTAGGTACAAACTTATGAGTATTTGGATCTTTTTTACACAGATAACCATTTGGATCAACTACATGATACCTATATCTATTTGCACGAACATAATCTCCCACAGATTTTGAATAGAAGTATAACCTATATGTAAACTCTGTAGGATCATACTTTTCCGGATGATCAGCATCATATACCGAAGACAACTGGTTACCTGTAGAATCAAACAACTGTTTCTCTATTTCAAGAGTACGAATACCGTCATCTCTTACATGATTATCAAATACGATATTCGACCTTTTTTCAACAGTTTCCCAACCAGATCCATAACATCTGTCACCATTAGGCAATGGCGTCCAATCAGTTCCTTGCTCATCTCCCTTTTCTTCACCATTTATATAGATATCATCATAAACATCGTCATTTACTGCACATTCAACTATCTTGTAAGAAATAGTTTGATCCGGGAAATTGATTTCAGCGCTTCTTCCCGGCTGA
>CAMHCL010000037.1 GCA_946183625.1 uncultured Lachnospiraceae bacterium | reverse complement strand
AGCCTTAGTTATAACACCTGTTTTGGAGTTCATATCTATTCTTACATCTGAATTATTTATATCCACATCTGTGGTTTCTGAAACCCCTCCGAATATATATGCTTCAGTACCAAAACCGGAAACCTTTAATGCTGCAGAATCCATAACATAAACTGTTTCTCCGAAATAGCTTCCTATTGCAGTAGATTCATCTGCTTTCATATTTATCAGGAGACTCATATCATGAATGGTAATATATGCATTCTTGCCACTGTAGGTTCCCACCATACACATGGATTTACCATTCCCCGAAACCTTGACGAGAGAACTCCACATTCCTATACTGGCAATTCCATGCCAGCTTCCTACTCCTACTCCGGACAGAACTGCTGCATCCACCATGTAATCGCAGTCATGCATGACTATTTCTGCATCGCCATCAAAGCTTCCAAGACCAACACCCTCTTCACCATTGATATTGATGGTATATTTACCTTTGTTGACATTGATCTCTCCGCCTTTACCGGATCCAATTCCTATACAGCACTTACCACTAAGCTCGATATCTATCTCTCCATCCTGATAGAATTCAAGCGAACCATTAGTATTACTGAAATCATTCCCTATTCCATAACACTCCGAAGCAGAACATGTTATATGAAGATTTCCATCTCCCTCTACTATAAACCTGGAGCTTTCCGGAACCTTTACTCCTCCACCATCAAAGTAGTTTTCTCCGATAAGCCTTACAGTAAGACTGGAGTTGTCTGCCATCTGTATGCACGGACGATTCTTCGCACTTGTAAGGTATATATTTTCAAGTGTGATCCTGCCGTCGTAGCCTTCCTTTATCTCAAGCGATACATTTGACTTTACTCCAGGTGTTCCAACAATGGATACATCTCTGAATGTAGCATCCTTCTCTCCGACTACGATTACAGATTTTCCTTCTTTTATCAGAGCATTGAGGGAAATCCTTCTTGTATGTCCTGCTATGAAAACAGGTTCATCATTGCCGGCTTCCTTCTCTCTGTGGAAACGGCTTATCTCCATTTTCACATTGCTGTCTATACTTTGTATAACTTCTGCAGTAGGACGTGCCACATAATATCCCTGAATAAGATCTGCACCAAGCCTTATTACAGTCTGAAGTTCTTCTGCAGTCTCAACTCCTTCTGCAAGAGCCTTTATATTATTTGCATGGCAGAAATCTATCGCCTCTCTTACAAAATGCTGTTTCTGAGAACTATTCTGTATATCAGTAAGAAGCACTCTGTCTATCTTTACATAGTCAGGCAGGTACCTCAGCAGATTACTTACATTTGAATATCCTGTTCCGTAATCGTCTACAGCGAGTCCTATGCCCAGTCTCTTATACTGCTGCTTCAGAGAATCCAGCTCCTCGTCAGCCAGTTCTGCCTGCTCAGTCAGTTCCACAACAACCTTGCTGCTGAACTTGGTCAGCATTTCCTCTATCTGAGCGAAATCATTATATTCCAGCTTGCTTCCCGGAATACTGTTAATAAATATTTTTTTATTTTCAAACCATTCAGGATGATCACCCACTATGGTCAGTACATTTACAAATGTAGCCTTCTCAACATCACTTATTCTGTTAAGGACATCCGCCTGTTTAATTATCTGAAGTGGCGGAATCTTCCACTCAGAATTGGATCTCATAAGGGCCTCATATGAGAATATCTCTCCATCAACAGCACTTACGATTGGCTGGAAATGATAGGTGAGCAGATTCTGATCAAGTATCTTCTCCACCTCTTCAATCTCTCTAACCTCTTCATAAGAGATATCCATTGCCTTGGTCTTGATACCCTTCTGCGTATCAATTGAAGTTGGGAATTTAGAAGGCATCTTCTCTAAAGCCTTCTTCTTGTATGCCTCGATTATATAGAATCGTCTCAGAGCCTCAAGTCCTCTTGCTACTGCTCTGCTCCATAATCTATAAGTCTGGTCATAACTGGACTGATTTGAATTGAAGCTGACAACAGCATAGCCCAGAGATTCATTATCTATATAAATCGGTGTAAATATAAAACTTTTACAACCTGCATGCGCATCAAGATCAGGAAGAAGTTCCCAAGTGTCAAATGTTCTGTCTGTGCTTATCTGAGTCTCACTTGGCGATTCCGTTGAATACGATATGGCATGAAGCATTTTCTTGGTATAACCCGTCTCAGGAAAATCATTTTCAGCCAGCTTCTCAGGAGTCAGCCACTGACTGTTAAGACACAGATCAAAGGTCGACACATTTTTTATATGGAATATATATTCATAGATCGTACTACAGATCTCATCCAGATTCTCAGCGGATAACATATCATCGAAGAGGTAATTATGAATAGAATAATATCCCTCATCAGATGTAGTAGACGACCAGGTATCACGTTTGGTTTTAGGAAGCTTTTGTACCGCCTCCTTACAACCACAGCTTTCACCTATGTAAAGAACCGGCTCATATTCTATCTCCTGGATTTCCTGATCATTCATCAATCTGATTATACAGTCAACTGCATAAACACCATAATCTGCTGCAGGGATTACAGTGGACGTGAGGCTTGCAGGGCTTAACTGTCCCTCTTCTGTAGTTCCATAACCAGCGATAGCTATATCCTCAGGAATCCGTACACCTCTCCTCTCCAGCTCTTCTGCAAGGCCTATTGCCATACAGTCATTTGCGCATATAACAGCCTCCGGAAGATTCTTCTTATTCCTAAGCAGAATTTCTGCGCAGCCATTCCCACTGGTATACCAGAAATCACCGTAAAATATCCTGCTTTCATCCACTGGAAGATCATGGTCTTTCATAGCATCGATATAGGCTTCCAGTCTTCTCTGAGAATGGACATGCTCCTTACGGCCCGTAAGGTATGCTATATCCTTCATATCATGCTCTTCTATAAAATGTGACACCAGCTTATAGACAAGCTTATATCCATCCGCCCAGAAGAACGGGAAATATTTGCTCTCATGATCTATACATAATACCTTGCCCTTATATTCTCTATGAAGTCTCTCTTCAATCGCATCCTCGACTCCAGGTGTCTGAATAGTATCGGACAAAACAATAACAGCATCAAACAGGTTAAAATTAATTAGGTTGAATATATTCGAATCACCTTTTTCCCGTTCTCTGCTGTTTTGATATTTTATATACATGGAAAAAACACAGACATCATAGCCTGCTGCAAATGCCTGCTTCTCCACTCCTGATATTAGCTCGCTCTGATACGCTTCATCCGCCTGACCTAAAAGAAGCGCTATGCGTCCCCTAGCCATCTATTATCTCCCCAACAAAAAATGTAATCGTAAGGATTACAAAACCCGCTACGATTACATTTTACCATAATAAATATCTTTTTGAAATATCAATAATTATTATAAATCCATTCTCAGGAACTGTCTGGTTCTCTCTTCCTTTGGATTTTCAAATACATCTTCAGCTGTGCCCTTTTCAAGAACTACGCCGTTATCCATAAATATAACCTGATCAGAAACATCCCTGGCAAATGCCATTTCATGAGTAACGATGATCATGGTCATCTTCTTCTCAGCAAGCTCCTTGATAACTCTGAGAACCTCGCCTGTAAGCTGAGGATCAAGAGCTGATGTAGGTTCATCAAAGCAAAGAATATCAGGTTTCATAGCAAGAGCCCTTGCTATAGCCACACGCTGACACTGTCCACCTGAGAGCTGATGAGGATAATTATCCAGTCTGAACGACAGGTCCATCTGGTCGAGGAGTTCAGTAGCATCCTTTCTGATACCCTCAAGTATCTCCTTCTTATTCTTCTTGTAATCCGGCATTTTCTCAGCCTGAAGTTTTCTTGCCAGCATTACATTTTCCAGAGCTGTATACTGCGGAAACAGATTAAAGGACTGAAAAACCATTCCGAAATGCATGCGATTTTTTCTTACCACAGATTCCTTAAGATAAGAATGATCTTCTCCATCGAAAACAATCTCGTCATTTACTTTAATTATTCCACTGTCCGGATGTTCCAGAAAATTTAAGCATCTGAGTATGGTAGTCTTACCACTTCCCGATGATCCTATTATAGAAAGAACCTCGCTCTTTTCCAGCGAAAAGCAGATATCCTTAAGTACCTCGGTATCTCCGAAACTCTTTCTGATGTGCTCAACATTTAATATGCTCATATTGTCCAACCTATCTTATCCTTGATTTATCTTATCTGAAAAACTCAAGCTTCTTCTCAGCAGTACCCAGAAGCAGTGACAATACACCATTACATACCAGGTAGTAGAAACCTGTGAAAAACAGTGGCCATATAGCACCTGATATACCTTGAGAACCTTTCATGAACGCCTGTCCTGCCCAGATAACCTCCTGAAGCGCAATTATTCTGGCAAGAGATGTATCCTTAACCAGGGTCAGGATTTCATTTGACATAGGCGGAAGTATTCTCTTCACCATCTGAAGCAGTTTAACTTTAAAGAATATCTGTGTCTTGGTCATACCAAGTACAAGTCCTGCCTCATCCTGACCTACAGGAATGCTGATTATTCCACCTCTGAATATTTCAGAAAAATAACATGCATAATTAATTATAAATGCAACCGCTGACGCAAGGAATCTGCCCGACTCATCTCCTCCCCAGATTGCTTTTCCCAAAACAAGTCCCGGAAAATAATAAATGATAAGGAGCTGGATCATGAGCGGTGTTCCTCTGATTATCCATATCAGGACTTTGAAAAATGTCTTGACAGGCCACAGTTTAGACTGGGAACCGAAGCTGATGAGAAGGCCTAAAGGCAAAGCACCGATAAGCGTTACAAAAAACAGCTTCATAGTCTGCAGGAAACCTATATTCAGCGAATGGATAACTATAGGTAATTGATTTAAAAATGTATCCATTTATCTACCTTTCGGAAAATGACCTAAATTATTTATTCTGTCTCTTCTGTATCATAAAGAGCTGACTGAACGCCATACTTCTCTGCAGTCTTAAGCATTGAACCATCATTATATGAATTGGTAAAGAATGTATTTAACTCATCCTTAAGATCTGAACCACGACGGAAACCAACACCATACTCTTCGTCGTTAAGACCAAATGTATAAGCAAGATTATCATAGCTTGTTCCGTCACCTACCATTGCGCCTGCCATAAGGAGGTCAATGATAGCTGCATCAGATGTTCCAGCTGCAACTTCCATAAGTGCAGCAGCCTGATTTGTTACAGGAGTATATTTGAATTCGTGAAGCTTAGCCATTTCTTCTCCTGCGCTACCCATTTCAACAGCAAAGTTAAGGTCCTTTACATCATCCTCTGTCTTATAGTCACCAACCTTGTCCTTAGGAACTATAACAACCTGAGAATTGTGAAGATATGGAGATGAAACATCCATAGATGATGTAACTTCATCAGTAATTGTCATACCATTCCATACGCAATCTATATTTCCAGTATTAAGCTCAAGAACCTTGTTATCCCACTCAATCTCAACGAACTTAACCTTTACTCCAAGTGACTCAGCAAATGCTCTGGCCATATCAGCATCGAAGCCAACCCATTCACCATTTTCATCCTTGTAATCCATTGGTTCGAAATCTGTGATACCAACAACAAGTTCACCCTTATCAATAATCTTTTGCTTATCTCCAAGTCCAGGTGCTGCATCATTTACTGCCTCTTCTGCTACATCACCCGCAACTTCCTCAGCATCGGAAGAACCACATGCAACAAGTGATAGTCCCATTGCTGCAACCATAGCAAGAGCTAAAATCTTCTTAAACATAAATATATCCTCCTATTTGTTATCATTTGCAACTCACTTATGATAACAGCAAAGAGGATATATTACAAGTAGTGGAGATTATATTTCAAATATTGTGCATGCCGATTTCTACTTTATATCAACGTCTATTTCGCCGGCACTTACATCTACCTTGATTTTATTTTCACTAGAAGATTCAGTTTTATAATTTCCACGTGCTTCCGTTGAATTACACTTTATATCTCCAAGAGCAGCTTCAAGATCAATATTGTAATCTGTCTCATTTCCCTTAATACCTAGTTCAACATCACCGCGTGCAGTCTCTATATTTACATTTTTTACGATCATCTCGGAGCCTTTAATATCACCATAAGCATCATCAATGGTAATATCGTCATGTATCACATTTGACATGGAAACATCTCCATGGGCCAGATCATATGTTACAGCCTTGGAATCAATTCCATTGATCTCAATATCGCCATAAGCACATTTCACGCTGATATCACTCAGCTTTGCTCCTTCAGGTACTGTGATGGTTATATGAGGAGTCTGATTCTCTTCAGGATTTCCAAACACTGTTAACAGGCGATCATCATCCTGCTTCTGCTTAAATTTATATGTCTTTGCAGCTTCATCATAATCACTGTCAACCTTGGAATTATCATATACCGCATATTCCACTTTGTAGGAATCACCTGTGATTATATTAACGTCACAGTAAGCCACTTCTAAATCGATTGAATCCAGATCATCCAGTTCTAATTCATCTTTTATCATATTATTTGGCTTGTCGGATATTACATGCTTCTTAAAATCTATATACATGCTCGTAGCTCCGCCTGTAAGTATGCCAGCTGTCGTAAGTCCTATTCCAACCACCAGCATAACCGCGAAAATAACGAGTACAACCTTTAACGCCTTGCTCATTGCTCTGCTCCCTTCAAATAACTGTAGATTATCTTCTTTCCTATTGCACTGAATAATGATATAAGTCCTCTGATAAGCAGTTCTCCCAGCTTATAGAAGCCTGTAAACATCAGCACTCCGGAGGCTATACATATAAATGAGCTTCCCAATACAAGAAGTAGCTGTGGTACCGAAGTCGACCAGAATACAAATGGTAAGATTGCAACACCCACAAGGGTTACGCCTATGGATGCGACCAGAAGTGAAATGATCACCGCTAAAGCTGTTATAAATATTGTAAAAATGGTAATAATGAGTGCTGTGCAGAGCGGAACAGCAACAGGAGATACGATCAGCCCTAAGATCATATACTTAAGCGCTTTAGAATTATTCTTAACTCCGCCCTCTTTATTAACCTTCACTAATTGTTTATCCAGACATTCATCCATAATCTTTGCTGCAACAGCCTCCGGTTTTCCTACAAGAGTTGTAACATCAGTAGCATCATCTACTCCGGCATCGAGGAAATATTCAGTATAGTAATTCATGGCTTCATCCTGTTCTTCCTTCGGAAGTCTCTTCAGCTTTTTAGCAAGCTGCTTCATAAATTGATCCTTATTCATCCGAACTTCCCTCCTCTCCTGAAAGCATAATATCTACCTTTTCTTTGTAATCAATCCATTCATTCCGATAATATTCAAGTCTCCCCAGACCTACACCGGTAATCCTGTAATATCTTCTATTTCTCCCCTGAAACGGCTGATCATATGTTTCAAGGCAATTTTCCTTCTGTAATCTTCTGAGAACTGGATAAAGAGTGGAATCAGAAACATCCACCAGCTCTCTGATCTTCTGAGTCAGCGTATATCCATATGTATCCTCGTGGGCTACAATTCCTAGAACGCATGCGTCCAGAAGAGGTGCTGTCAGCTGATACGTCATATCAATTCTCCTTTCAAGTTATTATATCAACACTAATATTATTTTGTTTGTTATATTATATGACGTATAATATTATATTCAAGAACTATTGTCAACCTCTTTCATAGATATATCACAAATAATATTAAATAATCCTTAAAGCCTAAAAAAGGAGCACACTCCATAGAGTATGCTCCTTATCGTTATCTATCTTTATAATATACATTAAAGTCTGCAGCGGTACTGATTCCATCAATCTTACCATCGTTGCAGTGCTGCCACATATAATAATCTCCAGTATAGTTTGTCTCATCAGTGTAGTGAGCCAGCCATACCTCATGATTATTCTCATTGGTCCAGGTATTCTCAAGGAAGTTCTTACTACTGTAGAGACATGCCTCGTAACCAGCCTTCTCCAGTTCGTTGCAGAAAACCTCGAAATTATTGTTTATGTCATGCATATTCATGCCATAGTTTTCGAAGTTCTGGAAATCCTCCCAGTCATAAGCGATAGGAAAATCCAGTTTCTCTCCGCCCAGAGTTTTAAGCAGGTACTCCGTACTTGCAACAGTTTCCTCAACAGTTGACTCTTCTGCATGCCAGTAGATACCAACCTTAAGTCCGGCAGCCTTTGCATTCTTGATATTCTCTATATATTTCTTATCTACATAATGCTCATCATCGTCATAGCCACCTATACGGATAATGACATAGTCGCACCCTGCGGCCTTGACTTTATTGAAATCTATATCATTCTGCCATCTGGACACATCAAGTCCCAGCTCAACATTATCTCCGCCGTACTTCTCAGCGAAATCACTGAAAGACTCCGAAGGTTTAACTTCGCTTGGTCCAGGCTCCTGGCCACTGCCAGCCACAACACTTACAGTCATATCCTTAACCGTACTATGGCCTGCATCATCTGTAAGGGTGAGGGTGAGATTATAATCTCCCTCCTTCGACGTATCAACAGTTCCATTAACCTTCAGGTCCAGCTCACGATCCACATCATCGGCATAACCCACATGATCATGCACGTCAAATGTACTTCCTACGCCAACACATACATTTTTCGAATATATAAGAAAAATCGGATCTTCTTTATCATCTGCAGCAGTAAGTTCAGGGAAGTTATAATCTGAAAGGCCACCGGATGGTCTCGTTGGATTTGTCATAGTAGCAACAGGTGCTTCTGTTGTTGCTGTAATCCACTCTTCAGATTCAATCTCCTCTGCTACAGAATCCGATGCTGTAGCAACTGCTTCAGTTGTTACTCTGGTGAATTCCTGAGTATCCTTTTCCTTCTTAGGTTCGGTTCCCTTGAATATAACCAATCCCACAATAAGGATGAGCAGTGCAATTCCAGCAATAGCTGCAATCGTACCCAGAATTCTTTGTAATATTTCTTTCATTTATAACTAATACTCCTATTAGTAAAACCCGGCTAAAAGCCGGGTTTTCATATATCGTCTTAGTAAAATTTAGCTCTCCATAAACTTATTAGGATTAAGTTTAATTCCAGGGCCCATTGTAGATGTAATTGTAACACTCTTCAGATACTGACCCTTAGCACTTGATGGCTTAGCTTTTACTACGGCTTTCATTAAGGCTTTATAGTTGTCCGCGATCTGCTCTGTGGTAAATGATGCCTTACCAACTGGAACATGGATAATATTTGCCTTGTCAAGTCTGTACTCAATCTTACCAGCTTTAACATCCTCGATAGCCTTAACAACGTCAGGTGTAACTGTACCAGCCTTTGGATTTGGCATAAGTCCCTTAGGACCAAGTACACGTCCGAGACGTCCTACAACACCCATCATATCAGGTGTAGCAATAACTACGTCAAAGTCTAACCAGCCTTCGTTCTGAATCTTTGGCACAAGCTCCTCGCCTCCAGCGTAATCAGCGCCAGCAGCAAGTGCCTGATCAACCTTGTCACCCTTAGCGAATACAAGAACCTTAACGTTCTTACCTGTTCCGTGAGGAAGTACTACAGCACCACGAACCTGCTGGTCTGCATGACGTCCATCAACACCAAGCTTAAGGTGTGCTTCGATTGTCTCATCGAACTTAGCACTAGCTGTCTTCTTTAAGATTTCAGCAGCCTCTTCAAGGTCATATAACTTATTCTTCTCTACAAGCTTTGCAGCTTCAATATATCTCTTACCTTTTTTCATTACATACCTCCTGTGGTATTATCGGAGCTTATCTTGCTCCTTCCACCTTATATCAAAATTAATTACAATTTATAGTTAATTAGTCAACTACCTCAATACCCATTGAACGAGCTGTTCCTGCTATCATGCTCATAGCAGACTCAAGTGATGCAGCATTAAGATCTGGCATTTTAATTTCAGCGATTTCCTGAACCTGTGCCTTGGTTATCTTAGCGACCTTCTTCTTGTTTGGCTCGCCAGATGCCTTCTGAATCTTACATGCCTTCTTGATAAGTACAGGAGCAGGAGGAGTCTTTGTTATAAAACTAAAGCTTCTATCTGCATAAACTGTAATTACAACAGGAATGATCATATCTCCCTTATCAGCTGTACGATCGTTGAACTGCTTTGTAAACTCAACGATGTTAACACCATGCTGACCAAGTGCTGGACCAACCGGTGGAGCTGGAGTTGCCTTTCCTGCAGGTATCTGTAACTTAATGTATCCTTCGACTTTCTTAGCCATTTTAATGAACCTCCTAAATGTGGTAATAACGGGTTTCTTCCCTTCCACTTATTTACAACTTCTGAATATCACCTATGCTGATTTCTACATCTGTAGATCTACCGAAGATATCTACATCAACTGTAACTGTCTGCTTAGCATGGTTAATAGTCTTAACCGCACCGGTTGTACCCTTCCAAGCACCATCAATTACGCTGATGTTATCGCCGATTTCTACATCAATTTCGAAATCTTCAGATCTAACGCCGAGCTTAAGCATTTCCTCATCTGTAAGAGGAACAGGCTCGGATCCAGGTCCCACGAATCCTGTAACACCACGTGTGTTTCTAACAACATACCATGTTACATCATTCTTGATCATATGAACCAGAACATATCCTGGGAATATCTTCTTGGACATAGTCTTTCTGACGCCATTCTTAACCTCTACAACTTCCTGAAGAGGAACCATGACCTCAAACATCTGATCCTGAAGTCTTCTGTTTTCAATTGTTTTCTCAATATCAGCTTTAACCTTGTTTTCATAACCTGAATATGTATGAACTACATACCAGTGTGGTTCGTTATCACCCTTCTGCTTAATGTTTGCAGACTTGATAACAGGCTCTGAAACCTGTTCAGTAACCTCTTCTGAAACAGCCTCTGAAGCAGCTTCTGAAGCAGTTTCTTCATTAACTACGTTCATTTCTTCTTCTGCCATATCGTCACCACCTAGAAAAATGCAAGCTGAAGCAGATGCTGTAAAACAAAATCAACTCCTACTATTAATAGACCAACAAGAATTGCTACTGAAAGAACAACAACAACCTCTCTGCAAAGTCTATCCTTTGTAGGCCATGTAATTTTAGCAAACTCTGACTTCAGATTCTGGAACCAGCTTCTCTTAAGAGCAGGTGATTTATCATTTTTTTTCTCTGACATTTTGCCACCTCTTAATCTTCCACTAATTCCAATTACTTTGTTTCCTTGTGCATTGTATGAGCTTTACAGAACTTACAATACTTCTTTGTTTCCATCCTGTCCGGATGAAGCTTCTTGTCTTTTGTCATATTGTAATTACGCTGTTTACAATCCTGACATGCAAGCGTGATCTTTACGCGCACAACTGCCACCTCCATATCATTTTTATGTTACTATAATAGCCTTATTGCGTTTAAAACCCTTATTTTTACACGTCAAAAAAAGCGCTTAAAACGCAAGTGTTAGGATAACATACTATGATATACAAAGTCAAGGGATATATTGTGAATATTATGATAATAATGAAAGAATAATTCAGCCTGCACGGATTCGTGCAGGCTGTACTATGTTTTATTAGCTTAACAGCAGCTTTAATATATAATTATTCTTAAGTGTATAACCATAATTCTTAGCTGCAGCCCATCCTATATGCTTTGGATTCTCCTGAATTCCAAGCCATTCAACATATGGGCAAGTTCCTCTTGTGACATACTGGAATCTCTGATCTACACATGCATTCTTAAGACCTTCATTACTTGCATATGCTTTCAGGTGCTGAATCTGTGCCCTTACACCTGTTCGAACATTAGGAAAGACATTTCCTGATACTCCACCACCTGTAGCTCCAAGACCAGCGAAATTATACTGTGTTATACTAACATCTCCACCAAATCTAAGGAATCCTGTCTCATTCATGGCCTGCGCAAATGCAACCTCAGGCTTAACTCCCTCTGCTCTTGCTTCATCATAATAGATCTGACAGAAAGCTTCTATTGTAGGAGCATCTGAGTTCTTGTAGAAAGCTGGATATGTAGCATTCGCTCTGTAATACCTTACCATCTGTGCAACAGTGGTATTAGTCGAACCCATAATAGGATATAAACCATCAGATATACCTGTTGCAGCGAGCTTTAATCTCTCATACTCTTCTCTGTCATACGATGCCTTACCCTGTCTATTCTCCTTAAGACCATATTTTACAAAATGGGCAAGAACAGCAGTATCATCTTCGCCATAAGCTTTTCTTATGTCTGCATATTTACTTACATAGTAGTTATAATCATAGATGCCCTTGAAATCAATATTATTATATACAGTTTCAAAATCCTGCATCCTTGTTACACCACTAGCTTTTCTCTTTTCATTAAAGCCAAAGTTGACGTAATGCATATAATACTTTGCATTATTAGTTCCATATGCTTTACGAAGATCTTTATACTGATACTTATATGATTTAAGATCAAATGCCGCGCTGGCTCTGCGGCCTTCCTTCATTCCATAATTAATAAAATGCTTTAATGCCGCTACATCATCATCCAGATATGCTTTCTTAATATCAGCATTATTATTTATATAATAGAAATAATTATAAACTCTGCTGTAATCAACACCATTAAGCTTTGTTACCGGATTTTGGAGTGTAGTAACTCCATTACATCTTCTTCCTTCTCGCTTACCATAATTAATGTAGTGGATGTAATATCTGGCATTATCACTACCATATGCAAGTCTCAAATCCTGATGTGCATATTTATATGATCTAAGATCAAATGTAGAATTACCCTTTACTCCATTTTTCATACCTGTGCTGATGAAGTATTTAAGTGCTCCTACATCATCATTTGAATATGATTTCTTCGCTACTGCATTATTAGAAACAAAATAATTGAAATTATATACTGCACTATAATCAATTCCATTCAGCTTAGTTATAGGATTTTGAAGCTTGGTCACACCAGTAGTAACTCTTCCTT